>NZ_DAOLKE010000259.1:0-5163 GCF_035331805.1 Plasticicumulans sp.
TGCACCAGCTCGTGGTCTGGCTCGGCATCTGCGACGGCAACATGCAGGAAGGCTCGTTCCGCTGCGACGCCAACGTCTCGGTGCGCCCGAAGGGACAGGAGCAATTCGGCACGCGTGCCGAGATCAAGAACGTCAACAGCTTCCGCTTCGTCGAGCGCGCGATCGAATACGAGATCGAACGCCAGATCGAGCTGATCGAGGGCGGCGGTCGCGTCGTGCAGGAAACCCGGCTCTACGACCCGGATCGCGACGAAACCCGTTCGATGCGCGGCAAGGAAGAAGCCAACGACTACCGCTACTTCCCGGACCCCGACCTGCTGCCGCTCGTGATCGAGGACAGCTTCATCGAACAGCTGCGGGCGAGCCTGCCCGAACTGCCGCAGGCGGCCTTCGCGCGCTTCGTGCGCGACTACGGCCTGCCTGACTACGATGCCGCGACGCTGACCGCCGAGCGCGCCACCGCCGGCTACTACGAGGCGCTGGTCGCCGCGACCGGCGGCGAGGCCAGGCTCTGCGCAAAGCTCTGTGCCAACTGGGTCATGGGCGATCTGGCCGCGGCGCTGAACCGCGCCGGCCTCCCGATCGGCGAAAGCCCGGTGCCGGCCGAAGCGCTCGCCGGGCTGCTCGGGCGCGTGCTCGACGGCACGCTCTCCGGCAAGCTCGCCAAGGAAGTGTTCGGCGCGATGTGGGCGGGCGAGGGCACGGCCGATGCGATCATCGCGGCGCGCGGGCTGGTGCAGCTCACCGACAGCTCGGCGATCGACACGCTGATCGACGGCATCCTCGCGGCCAGCCCGAAGCAGGTCGAGCAGTACCGCGCCGGTCAGGACAAGCTGTTCGGCTTCTTCGTCGGCCAGGTCATGAAGGCCTCGAAGGGCAAGGCCAACCCGCAGCAGGTCAACGAGCGGCTGCTCGCGCGGCTGAAGGGCTGATCACCGGTACACTGACTGTCAGCGGGCCCCGGGCAGGACATCGCCCGGACCCGCTCAGCCAACCTAATACAGGCGGGCATCCGCCTTCAGAACCGATTCCGGACCACCGGCCGGGGGGACTCCATGACCGATCGTGCGCGCACCGTCCGCCGGCCACGCTGGCCGCTCGTGCTGCTGCCGCTGCTGCCGCTGCTGCTGGCGGCGACCTACAACATCCGCGACCGCATGAGTCACGGCAGCTGGGCCTCGTTCATGATGTACCTCGGCGACGACGTGCTGTTCCGCGCCGCGGTCACGCGCGGCCAGGACACCTTCGCGGTCGATTCCAAGCTCAACACCTGCGACAAGTTCCAGCTCAAGGTCATCGGCACGCTGTCGAAGCCCTCGTCGGACAACACCGAGTTCGGCGCCGCCGTGCTGATCCGCGTCGACGAGGCCGGCCTCCACCAGACCTCGGGCCAGTTCAGCGCCGAGCGCGGCAGCACCACGGCCTTCCTGCTGATCAACCGCGTCGAGGAAGGCCCGCGGCTGTTCCGCGAGATGAAGTACGGCAACACGGTCCGCTTCAAGGTGCAGCCCGAGGGCAACAACTCGCCGACCTTCATGAGCTTCCCGCTGAACGGCTCGGCGGCGGCGATCTCGCGCGCCGACGACCTCTGTGCCCGCTATTCGAATGCCAGCGGCGGCGGTGGCGGTCGTGGCCGCAACGACGGCGGCGGTGCGCCGGATGATTCCGACTACTTCGGTGGCGGTGGTGGCGGCGGTCAGCCGCAACCCCAGCCGCAGCCGCAGCGTCCGAAACCGCGTGGCGACGACAGCTTCTTCTGAGCACTCCAGAAGTATTTCATGTGAGGATTTGCGCTGGCTGCGTGTGCCGGTGCCTGACGGGTTGAGGCGGTCATGAACAGCGAACAGGCCATCCTCGCTGCGATCGAACGGATTCCGTTGCCGGAACCGGTCGAGCGGCTCATCGCTTACCCGGAGGTCGATTCGATGGATCGACCGGCTATCCGCGTCTGGATCATCCTGAAGGATGATCACGTTGCCGAGCGCGAGACGAGCGCCATGCTGGATGCGCTGACGCAGGCGATCCGTGACCGGACGTGGCAGATCGACGAGCGCTACTGGCCTTACGTGCGCGTGCGCAGCGTCAGCGAACAGGCGCTCATCGAAAGTGAGCATGGATGAGTCTGCCCGCCGATCTGCTGAAGCAGGCCGAACATCTGGCGCGCAAGGAGCCACGCCGGCCGAGCCAGGCCAGTCTGCGCCGGGCGGTTTCGGCCGCGTATTACGCGCTGTTCCATCGTTTGATCGAGGATGCCGCCGCCCGGCTCGTTCCCGGGACGCACCGCCGAGCCTTGCGCCAGCGCATCGCACGGGCGTGTGAGCACGGAGAGATGCGCCGGGTCTGCGAGCGATTCGCCCAGCCCGCGGGCAGGCTGCCGCCGGGTTTGCAAATGCTGCTTCCGGGCGGTGTTCCACCGGCGTTGCAGCAAGTCGCGGCGACCTTCGTTGAACTGCAGGAGGCGCGGCACGAGGCGGACTACAACCTGGCGTCGAGTCTGACCCGGACCGATGCGCAACGCCTGATCGAACTCGCACGCCGCGCCTGCAGTACATGGGTGACGGTGCGTGAGTGCGAGGAGAGTCGCGTGTTCCTGCTTGCCTTTCTGTTTTTCAAGCAACTCCAGCGCTGAGCACGAATCGACTGTCCCATGACCGACGCCCTGCACCGCTTCCTGTTCGAATCCCATCCCGTGCGCGGCGAATTCGCGACGCTCGACGGCCTCTGGCAGACCGTGCTGGAGCGGCGCGACTATCCGGCGCCGGTGCGGCGCGTGCTCGGCGAAGCCATGGCCGCCGCGGCGCTGCTGTCGGCGACGATCAAGTACACCGGCGTGCTGACGCTGCAGCTGCAGGCGCCCGACGGACGGCTGCGCCTTCTGGTCGTGCAGGTGCATTCGGACCGCACGCTGCGCGGCCTCGCGCGCTGGGACGAAACCGCCGGACTGCCCGATGAACTGCCGCTCGCCGGGCTCTGCGGCCATGGCACGCTGGTGATCAGCATCGAGACCGAGGGCGCGCGCGAGCCGTATCAGGGCATCGTGCCGCTCGATGGCGAGTCGATCGCCGCGGCGCTCGAACACTGGTTCGCGCAATCCGAACAGCTGCCGACCCGGCTCGTGCTCGCCGCCGATGCGCAGCGCGCGGCCGGCCTGCTGCTGCAGCGCCTGCCCGGCGTCGATGCCGACGCCGATCACTGGCAGCGGGTCACGCAGCTCGGCGCGACGCTGACGGCGGCCGAACTGCTGTCGGAAGCACCGGAAACCCTGCTGCACCGGCTGTTTCACGAGGAGGACGTGCGGACCTTCGCGCCCGAGGCGCTCGCGTTCCGCTGCAGCTGCTCGCGCGCGCGTTCGGCGGCGGCGCTGCGCACGCTCGGGGCCGAAGAACTGCGCGCGCTGCTTGCCGAGCGCGGCGGCACGGTCGGCGTCGACTGCGAGTTCTGCGGCCAGGCCTACACCTTCGATGCCGTCGACATCGAGGCACTGCTCGCTGCCGCCGATGCACCGCCGGCGGCGCAATAGCATGGACTTCCTCCCGATGCCGGTCCGGACATGAGTGCCCTGGTGCAGCTGTTCCTCGACATCATGCTGATGCGCCGCGGTCCGCAGGACGTGCCGGCCTCGACGGCGCTGTGCGCGGTCTGCACGGTCGCCTACGCACTGCTCGGCTTCCTGTCGGTGCTGCTCAACAGCCCGCCGGTGCTGGCGCTGGCGCAGACCGTGCTCGATCTGGTGCTGCTGACCGGCTTCACGCAGGTGCTGCTCGGCGCGCACCGCCACCGTGCGCGCTTCCTGCAGACCTACACGGCGCTCACCGGCACCGGCGCGCTGTTCGCGATCGCCGCCGCGCCGGTGCTGCTCGCGTTCCCGAACGATCCCGGCCAGGGCACGCCGTCGCTGGTGGCCTTCCTGTACTTCGGGCTGGTGATCTGGAGCATCGCCGTCATGGGCCACGTCTACGCGCAGGCGCTGTCGACCGCGCGCGGTCGCGGACTGGCGTGGTCGATCGCCTACTTCGTGCTGAGCTTCGTGGCGCTTGCGTTCCTGTATGCCCAGTTCGATTGATACCGGTCACACGTGAATGCGCTGTTTATCCCCCTCTCCCCAACCCCTCCCCCGCGAGGGGGGAGGGGCTGAAAAAGACCGGGCGTTCAGCTGTGATGGGGATGAGAACCTGCTGCCGGCCGGCCGAGGCCGGACCGGACGCCTGACCGAATGCCTGACTGACGCCTGCGGGCGACGGATTCCTCCCATGCACCTGCACATCCTCGGCATCTGCGGCACCTTCATGGCCGGTGTCGCGCTGCTCGCCCGCGAGGCCGGGCACACCGTTTCCGGCTGTGACGCCAACGTCTATCCGCCGATGAGCACGCAGCTCGAAGCCGCCGGCATCCGGCTGACCGAAGGCTTCGACCCGGCCCAGCTTGATTTGGCGGCCCCCGACGTGGTCGTGGTCGGCAACGTCATGCGCCGCGGCCTGCCGATCGTCGAGACCCTGCTCGATCGCGGCCTGCCGTACACCTCCGGCCCGCAGTGGCTGGCCGAGCACATCCTGCACGGGCGCTGGCCGCTCGCGGTCGCCGGCACGCACGGCAAGACCACGACCAGCTCGATGCTCGCGTGGATCCTCGAGGACGCCGGGCTGGCGCCGGGCTTCCTGATCGGCGGCATCCCGGCCAACTTCGGCGTCTCGGCCCGGCTCGGCTCGGCGCCGTTCTTCGTCGTCGAGGCCGACGAGTACGACACGGCCTTCTTCGACAAGCGCTCGAAGTTCGTGCACTACCGGCCGCGCACGGCGGTGCTGAACAACCTCGAATACGACCACGCCGACATCTTCCCGGATATCGCGGCGATCCAGCGGCAGTTTCATCACCTCGTGCGCACCGTGCCCGGCGGCTGCGGCCGGCTGGTGGTCGAGGCCGGTTCCGCGGCGCTCGGGGAAACCCTGGCGATGGGCTGCTGGACGCCGGTCGAGCGCTTCGGCCCCGGTGGCGACTGGACGGCCGCCAAGGTCGCCGCCGACGGCTCGGCCTTCGACGTGCAACTCGCCGGCGAACGGCTCGGACGCGTCGAATGGCCGCTGCTCGGTGCGCACAACGTCGCCAACGCGCTGGCCGCGATCGCCGCGGCCCGCCACGCCGGCGTGCGCCCGCAGGACGCCATCG
>NZ_DAOLKE010000260.1:0-5146 GCF_035331805.1 Plasticicumulans sp.
GTCAGGCCGCTGGCGGCATCGAAGCGCGGCGCGCGTGTCCAGCCGCCGTCGACGACGAGGCGGATGCCGTCGATGGTCAGGCTGGTCTCGGCGATCGTGGTCGCGAGCACCACGCGCCGGCGGCCGTCGGGAGCGGGTTCCAGCGCACGCTGCTGCTCGGCAGCCGGCAGCTCGCCGTAGAGCGGCAGCACGCTGACCTGCGGCGCCAGCGTGCGCAGGCGCTCGGCGGCGCGGCGGATCTCGGCGCCACCGGGCAGGAAGGCGAGCACGTCGCCGGATTCCTCGGCGAGCAGCCGCACGACCTGCTGCGCCAGCGCCTCGGGCAGCGGGGCTTCGGGTTCGCGCGCGACGTGGCGGATCGCGACCGGATGCGCGCGGCCTTCGCTGCTCACGAGCGGCGCATCGTCGAGCAGCCGGCAGAGCCGCTCGCCGTCGAGCGTGGCCGACATCAGCAGGAGCTTCAGGTCCTCGCGCAGGCCGAGCTGCGCGTCGCGCGCCAGCGCCAGCGCCAGATCGGCGTGCAGGCTGCGTTCGTGAAACTCGTCGAAGATCAGCAGGCCGACGCCGGCAAGCTCCGGATCGGACTGCAGCCGGCGGGTCAGGATGCCTTCGGTGACGACCTCGATGCGCGTGCGCGCCGAGACCCGGGCCTCGAAGCGCACGCGGTAGCCGACCGTGGCGCCGGGCGGTTCGCCGAGCAGCGCGCTCATGCGCGCTGCGACCGCGCGGGCGGCCAGGCGGCGCGGTTCGAGGATCACGATGCGCCGGCCCGCGAGCCACGGCGCATCGAGCAGCGCGAGCGGCACGCCGGTGCTCTTGCCGGCGCCGGGCGGGGCCTGCAGCACGACGGCCGGGGCCGCGGCGAGGGTCTGTGCCAGAGCCGGCAGCACGGCCGTGATCGGCAGTTCAGGGGACATGGTGCTTACAAAGCCCTTGCAAAAGACGTGTCCAGGTGGCAGGCGGCTGGGGCGTGGAGTGTAAAACATCGTCAAACAGGGGCGCGGTGAAAATCCCGGACATGGGAAAAGTGGCTCGCTATGGTTCTAATCGCCCGGCCACAGGGAGCCCCGCACCGGAGTGCGGAAGGGCGGCAGGGAACATGATTCGGATCGGGACTGGATCGGTGAGGAAATCGACGATGAAGACAGCGTTGGTCGTGGACGATTCGCGACTCGCCAGGCTGGCGTTGACGCGCGCCCTCGAGAAGCACGGGCTGCACGTCGAACAGGTCGGCTCGGCCGCGGAAGCCTTCGAGTTTCTGCGGGGCCGCCGGCCGGATGTGGTGTTCATGGACGTGACGATGCCGGAGATGGACGGCTTCACGGCCGCCGGCCTGATCACGCGCGATCCCCAGTTCGCCGGGCTGCCGGTGGTGATGTGCTCGGCCGAGGAAACCGACGACGTGCGCACCCGCACCGCTGCAGCCGGCGCCATGGCCTTCCTCGGCAAGACGGCCGGCGATGCCGGGCTGTCGGACATCCTGAACCGTCTGGTGCCGGAGGCGGCGTCGATGCCGGCGGCTGCGCCGGCGCTGGCGGCGGCCGGACCGAGCGCGGCGGAACTCGCCGCGCAGATCGAATCCTCGGTGGCGGCGGCGGTCGCCTCGCGGCTGGTGGCGACCGAGGCTGCGCTGCGTCAGGCCATCGAGGCCGCGGTCGCAAGCGCCGCGCGCGAGGCCGTGCAGTCGATGGCGCCGGCGCTGGTGCAGGATCTCGTCTATGCCGCCGTGCCCGAGGCCGTGCGCAGCGAGGTCGGCGACCGGCTGCCGCTGGTGCAGTCGGCGGCGCGCGACGCGGCGCTGGCGGTGGCCGAGGATGCCGCCGGGGCCAGTGCCGGACGGGTGCGCGATCTCGCCGCCAGCATCGTCGAGGAGCGCATCGCGCAGGGCCGCAACGAATGGCTGCACAGCCTCGATGCCTCGATCGAATCCGGACCGCTCGCTGCGCGCATCGGCCAGATGGCGCGCGACGCCGCCCAGCAGGGCGCGCGCTCGGCCGCCGAATCGCTGTTCGCGCAGGTGCGGGAAGGGCTGATGAGCGAGCTGCGCGGCGAGCTCGGCACGCTGCGCGGCCGCGTCGGCGATGCCCCGACCCGCGAACAGCTCGACGAGGCGCTCGCCGCTGCGCGCAAGGCCGAGGCGCACGCCGAGGCGACGGCCCGGCAGATGCGCATCGGCATGGTCCTGCTCGGCCTCGGCATCGTCGCCTCGGTGGCCATCGGCGTGCTGCTCTGAGGCTGCAGCGCTGATCCGACCCCGACCCCGCGCCCGGCGCGGGGTTTTCGTTGCTGGCGGCGGCCGGCGCGCCGGCGGCGGACGATAATCGCGCCCGGTGCCGGCGCCGGAACGGGCAGCAGCGCCTGCCGGCGGCCGGGAAGGATGTTCTGGAGTCCGTCTCAATGCACGGCCGTGCGGCCGGTGCAGCCAGCGAGGATCACGAGGCATGGCGCGTGCGCAGCGGAAAGCAAACATCGAGGCCACGAGCGCAGGGAACGCCGACGAGCGGCGATCGTGGCTGCCGGCACTTGCGACGCTGATCGGCGGACTGCTGCTGACCGCGGCGATCTTCCTGCTGCTTGCGAGCGGCGAGCGCGAGCGTGCCCACGATGAGTTCGAGCGCGCGGCGCGCGACCGCTTCCTGTCGGTGGCGCGCGAGCTGGAGCAGGGCCTGACCGGCCTGCAGGGGCTCGCGGCCTTCGTCTACACCAACCCCGGGATGTCGGCCGAGGCCTTCGATGCGCTGTCGCGCCACCTGCTGGGTTTGTCCCCGGGGCTGGACACGCTGGCCTGGGCGGCGCGCGACACGCAGGGCGGCGGTGATCGCTACCTGCTGTCGCGGCTGTACCCGGCCGAAGGCGCAAGCCTGGTCGCCGGTGCCGATCTGCTCGCCCGGCCCGAGTTCGCCGCCACCGTGCTCGCGGCGCGCGACGGCGGCCGGCTGGCGCTGTCCGAGCCCTTCCCGCGCGGCGGCGACGGCGAGTCGCGCGGCGTGCTGGCGGCGGTGCCGGTGTACCGCACGCTGATCAGCGGCGCCGACGAACGCCGTCGCCGTCAGGACATCGTCGGCGTCGCGATCGCCGTGCTCGATCCGCAGCGCCTGGTCGAGGGCGCGCTGTCGCGGCTCGATCCGGTCAAGGTCGAGCTGCGCCTGTTCGATCTCGGCGCACCGCGCGGCCGCCAGCTGCTGTATCACCCGCTCGGCAGCCTGCGCGGTGCGGCGATGGCGAGCTATCTCGCCGATCCCGAAGCCTTCGGCGCGGTCGAGCACCTGCAGCGCAGGATCGAGATCGCCCAGCGCGAATGGCTGGTGGTGGCCACGCCGGCGCCGGGGCAGTTCTTCGCCTCGCTCGGCAGCCGGCCGTGGTGGGCGCTCGGCGTCGGACTGGCGCTGACGCTGGCGGTGGCGTTCTGGCTGCGGGCGACGGTCGGCCGTCACGGCCAGGTCGAGGCGATGGTCGCGCTGCGCGAGGCCGAGCTGTCCGAGAGCGCGCTGCGCTTCCATCAGCTCACCGAAGGCGCGCCGCTGGTGCTGTGGATCTCCAGCATCGAGAACGGCCAGATGCTGTACCTGAGCCCGGCCTTCGAATCGATCTGGGGCTTCACGCCCGAGCAGGTGTTCCAGCGCCCGGGCCTGCGCCGCGAACTCGTGCATCCGGAGGATCGCGACCGGCTGCGCCGGCTGGTGCGCAGCGCCGCGCAGAACGAGGGCTACGACACCGAGTACCGCATCCAGCGCCAGGACGGCGAGCTGCGCTGGATCCGCGAGCGCGCCCACGCCGTGCGCAACGCCGCCGGCGTCGTCTACCGGCTCGCCGGCCTGTCCGAGGACGTGACCGCGCAGCACCGGCACGCGGCCGAGGCCGCGGTGCGGGATGCGCGCCTGCGCGCCTCCTTCGAGTCGCTGCCCGAGGCCGTGCTGATCGTCGGTTCCAGCGGCTGCATCGAGTCGATGAATCCGGCGGCCGAGCGCCAGTTCGGTTATGCGGCCGACGAACTGCTCGGCGGACCGGTCGCGGTGCTGCTGCCGGGCTACGATCCGCTGGCGCCGCTCGATCCGTCCCGGCCGCTGAGCGGCGTGCGCCGCGGCGGCGGGCGCTTCCCGGCGCTGGTGCCGAGCAGCGATTACGACGACGACAACGGTCGCCATCACGTCTGTCTGGTCCACGACCTGACCGCGCTCGGCCAGAGCCAGACCGTCAGCTCGCGCGAGCGCGAGCGCGCGCAGGCGATCCTTTCGAGCATCACCGAGGCGGTCGTCACCACCGATGCGCTCGGACGCGTCGACTTCCTGAGTCCGCTCGCCGAGCGCATGACCGGCTGGAACAGCGCCCAGGCGCTCGGCCAGCCGCTGCCCTCGGTCCTGCGCCTGCGCGATCCGCTGAGCGGTCTCGAACGCGGCGACCTGATGCTGTCGGCCGGGGCCAGCGAGGTGCTGCGCCTGGTGCGCCGCGACGGCAGCGAGCTGGCGGTGCACTGCTCGGTGGCGCCGATCCGCAGCCTCGGCCAGGACGTCGGCGGCGTCGTGCTGGTGCTGCGTGCCGCCGGCAGCGACGCCCCCGGCGACGTGCAGGCCGGGCAGCCCAGCGAGCCGTCCGAGGTGCTCGACAGCTTCGGCCGCGATGCGCTGACCGGCCTGCCGGATCGCCCCGGCTTCGTCGCGAAGCTCGACAACGCCCTCGAAGCCGTGCAGGCCGGCGGCGCGCCGCGCACGCTGATCTACCTGACGCTGCGCCAGATGCACAGCCTGACCGCGCTCGGCGGCGAGGCGATGGCCGATCGCGTGCGGGCCGGAGCCGCGCAGGCGCTGATCGACGTGCTCGGCCCGCGCGACGTGGCCGGTCGCGTCGGCGCGGATGAGTTCGCGCTGCTGCTCGAAGGCTGGAACGCCGAGACCCTGCCCGAGCAGCTCGCCGAGATCCGCGCCGCGCTCGGCCAGTACTCGATGGAGGTGCAGGGGCGCACGCACCGCGTCGATGCCGACATCGGCGCGATCCCGGTCAACGCCGACAGCGGCGACAGCCTCGATGTCATGTCGGCCGCCGATCTGGCCTGCCACCGCGCGCGGGTCGCGGCCCGCAGCGGCGGCTGAGCGGGCCTCAGCGGCGCACCGGCAGCAGCAGCCCGAGCGCAAACAGCAGCGCCGCGCAG
>NZ_DAOLKE010000261.1:0-2445 GCF_035331805.1 Plasticicumulans sp.
GCCGCCGCCGCCGCCGCAGCCGCAGCCGCAGCCGGCGGCCGGCGACGATCCATGGCCGGCCGGCGTCGAGGCGCAGCTGCGCGATGTGCCGGTCGCGATCGCGCGCACCGAACCGGCCTTCGACGACTACCCGGCCGTCGACGAGATCCGCCGCTTCCATCTCGATGCCATCGCCGCGGCCCGCCGGACGCTGTTCTTCGAGAACCAGTACTTCACCGCCTGGGAGATCGGCGCGGCGCTGGCGGCGCGCCTGCAGGACGACGACGCGCCCGAGGTGCTGCTGATCACGCCGCAGCGCGAGAGCGGCTGGCTGGAGGTCAACACGATGGGTGTGCTGCGCGGGCGGCTGCACCGGCAGCTGACCGACGCCGACCGCCATGACCGCTACCGCGCCTGCTGCCCGCGCGTGCCGGGCCTGGCCTCGGGCTGCCTGAACGTGCACAGCAAGCTGATGGTGATCGACGAACAGTGGCTGACGATCGGCTCGGCCAACCTCAGCAACCGCTCGATGGGCTTCGACACCGAATGCAACCTGATCCTCGAAGCCGGCGGGCGTGCCGACGTGCAGGCGGCAATCGCCGGCCTGCGCGCGCGCCTGCTCGGCGAGCACCTCGGCTGCGCGCCCGAGGCCATCGAGGCTGCGCGCGCCGCTCACGACGGCCGCCTGCTCGCCACGGTCGATGCACTGCAGCAGACCGATGATGCACACCGCCACCTGCAGCCGCTCGCCACCGTCGGCAGTGCCGATCTCGATCACCTGATCGTCGACAACACGCTGATCGATCCGGAACGGCCGATGACGGGCGATCAGCTGCTCGCCGAGTTCACGCCGCCGCCGACCCGGCGGTCGGTGCGCGAGCGGCTGATGGCGCCGGTGCTGCTGGCGCTGGCGCTGGTCGGACTGACGCTGGCCTGGCGCTACACGCCGCTGTCGGAATGGCTGGCGCCGAACCAGCTGATCCGCGTTGCGCGCGAACTCGAAGACCTGCCGTTCACGCCGCTGGCGGTGCTGGCCGCATATACGATCGCCTCGGTCGTGGCGATCCCGATCTCGCTGGTGATCGGCGTCACCGGCCTCGTGTTCGGGCCGCTGACCGGCAGCCTGTACGCGGTCGGCGGCTCGCTCGCCGGCGCGCTCGCCGGCTACGGCGTCGGCAGCCTGCTCGGCCGGCGCACGGTGCGCCGCCTCGGCGGCCGGCGCTTCAACCGGCTCGACCGCAAGCTCGCCGAGCGCGGCATCTTCGCCGTCGTGTTCCTGCGTCTGGTGCCGGTCGCGCCGTTCACGATCATCAACTTCGCGGCCGGCGCCTCGCGCATCGGCCTGCGCGACTACCTGCTCGGCACGCTGCTCGGACTCGGCCCCGGCGCGGTGCTGACCGTGGTGTTCGCCGATCGCATCGCCGCGGCCATCTCGAAGCCGACGCCGCTGGCGATCGGGCTGATGATCGGCTGCGCGCTGATCCTGCTCGGCTCGGGCTGGTGGCTGTCGCGCTACCTGCAGCGGCGCAAGCAGCCATCGGAACCGGCCGTCCCGTGCGCGGCGGCCCCGGCCGCCGCCGAGCCGGAACCGGGCGCATGACGGCGCCCCGGACGCTGCGGGTCGCGAGCTGGAACATCCACGGTGCGGTCGGCACCGACGGCCAGTGCGTGCCGCGGCGCATCGCCGAGGTGCTGCGCGATCTCGATGCCGACGTGATCGCGCTGCAGGAGGTCGAATCGCGGCGCACCGGCTTCGACATGCTCACCTGGCTGGCCGCCGAAACCGGCCTGATGCCGGTCGCCGGCCCGACGCTGGTGCGCGAGCACGGCGGCGAATACGGCAACGGCCTGCTGACGCGACTGACCCTGCGCTCGGTCTACCGCCTGTCGCTCGACTATCCCGGCCGCGAGCCGCGCGGCGCGCTCGACGTGATCCTCGATCTGCCCGGGGACGGCTGCGGCAGGGCGGATGCCAATCACGCCGGCTCCCCTCACCTTTCCGCCTCTCGCCCCGCGCGGGAGACGGGCTGGAAAGAGGGGAAGAAAAACCACGCCTTCACCGGTGAGCGGCACGATCCGGCGGCCAGGCCCGGCACCGCCGGCGGCGCGCTGCGCGTGATCGCCACGCACCTCGGCCTGCGCCCGGCCGAGCGCCGCGCGCAGGTGCAGCGTCTGCTGGCGCGCGTGCGCCAGGGCGACCATCCACCCGAACACCCGCCGCTGCCGACCGTGCTGCTCGGCGACATCAACGAATGGTTCCTGTGGGGCCGGCCGCTGCGCTGGCTGCACCGCTGGTTCGAGGCCACGCCGGCCCCGGCGACCTTCCCGTCGTGCTGGCCGCTGCTGGCGCTCGACCGCATCTGGGTACGCCCGCGCACGCGCCTGCTGAGCCTGTACTGCCATCCCGACCCGCGGGCGCGGCTGGCCTCGGATCATTTGCCGGTGGTGGCGCAGATCAGTGGCTGA
>NZ_DAOLKE010000261.1:2545-5125 GCF_035331805.1 Plasticicumulans sp.
CCGATCCGCCCGCCGAGGTCCGCCCGCATGGCCGACATCCTGCCGTTCAAGCGCCCCAAGCCTGCCGACCGCATGGAGGCCGCGGCCGGCCGGGAGCTTTGCAAGTCCGGGTTTCACAAGTGGGAGGTGCAGAAGGACAAGCGCTTCGACGTGAAGGCCGGCAGGCTGGTCACGAGCTACCGCTGCGCACGCTGCGGCGCGACCCGGACCGAAGGCCGCTAGCCGGCGCGCCGGCCGCAACGCCCGGCCGCTGCATCGGCCGGCGCCGGCGGCGCGTATGCTGGCCGGCCCCCTGCCACCTCCGGTTTCCGCCATGCCCCGCCTGCTTGCAAGCCTCGTCCTCGCCCTCGGCCTGTCGCTGCCGGCTGCGGCCGCCGATCTCGCGAAGCTGCGCGCGGCGTTCGCGTCGGTGCGCTTCATCGCCTACAGCCCGAGCGCCTACACCGACGGCGGGCTGGTGGGCCGGGATGCGATCCGGCGCGATCTCCTGATCCTGGCGCCGGATTTCGATGGCATCGTCACCTATGCAAGCGACAACGGCAGCGAGCAGGTCGCGGCGCTTGCACGCGAAACCGGCATCCGCGCCGTGATCCTCGGCGTCCACAACCCCGCCAACACCACCGAACTCGACACCGCGATCCGGCTGGCGCGCGAATACCCCGAGGTCGTGGTCGCGATCTGCGTCGGCAACGAAGGGCTGATCTCGCACCGCTACGACTGGCCGACGCTCCGGCGCGGCCTCGATCACGTGCGCGCGGCGCTGCCCGAACTGCCGCTGACCACCGGCGAGCCGTTCGTGATCCACCTCGAATGGACGCCGCCGGGCTTCTTCGACGCGCAGGACTTCATCGGCGTCAACATCCATCCGCTGTTCGAGGACTGGTTCACGCCCGACAAGCTCGATGCCGGCATGGACTATCTCGACGCGATCCTCGGCAAGGTCATCGCGCGCGCGCCGGGCAAGCCGGTGATGATCAAGGAGACCGGCGTGCCCGGTCAGCCCGGCGGCGAATGGTCGCCGGCGGTGCAGGCCGGCTTCTGGACGCGGGTCGAGCGACGCTTTCCGCGGAACGGCGACCGTGCGTTCTCGGCCTTCGAAGCCTTCGATGCGCCGTGGAAGCCGGCGCTGATCGCGCGCGACTTCAAGGACTACGGCGGCACGGTCGATCCGCGCGAGGCGTACTGGGGCTTCTATACCGTCGACGGCGAACCGAAGCCGGTCGTCGGACAGCTGCGGGCGCAGCGGCGGGGGCCGTGAGGTCCGAAGCAGGAATTCTCCCCACGCCGCCCCGCCGCCGGCGGGGTCAGCGGCACAGCCCGAGCAGGCGCCGGTCGCTGCTGCACGCCGCATTGCCATTGCCGCCGCCGCTGCAGCCCGACAGGATCGGTTCGGTCACCGAGTAGTACTGCCAGCCGGCCTTCAGCGGTTCCAGCGCCGGCTGCTGCGGACTCCAGGCCACCTGCTGCCACTTCGGATGGCCCTGCGCGCGCAGCGTGGCGTAGTTCTCGCACAGCGAGCGCGCGAAGGCCGCGATCGCGCGGCGGTTGAAGTCCTGCGGATAGTCGTAGGTGATCAGGTAGGCCTTGACCGCGAGCGTCTGCACGTCGGTGCCGAGCCATGCGTAGCTGTCGCGCAGGATCGTCGCCGGGTAGTAGACCTTCAGCGCCTCGCGCATCGCCGGTTCCTCGGCGCGCACGCCGAGCAGCCGGTAGTACTTGCGCCCGAGTTCGGCATCGACGACGAGCTGCGACACCGGCTGGCCGGCGACGAACACGACGGCATCGACGCGGCCGTCGCGATCGAGCAGCGCGTTCAGCGCCTGCTTGTAGCCGCTCGCGGCATCGGTGGCGCCGGGGAAGTCGACGCGCTCGGGCCGGGCGCCGTCGAACATCAGCCCGTACAGCGTGCTCGCGGTCAGCGCCGCGCCGCTGCCGTCGGGGCCGATGTAGAGCTTCCTGCCGCGCAGTTCATCGACGTAGTGCAGCGGCGAGTCGGCCCGCACCAGCACGTGGATTTCCTCCAGGTACAGCGGCAGCACGACGCGCAGCGGCCCGATCAGATCCTGTGCCTCCTTGTCGCCCTGCGCGGCGAGGCGCACGTAGGCCTGATAGACATCGGACTGCACCAGCGCGAACTTGACCTTCTCGCGGTAGCGCATGTCGCGCACGTTCTGCACCGAGCCGCTGGAACTGACGGCCTCCAGCGCGATGTTGGCCGGGCGCGCGACGAGGTTCGCGAGGTTCTGGCCGAAGGCGTAGTAGGTGCCGGTCGTGCCGCCGGTGACGATGCGGTAGTCGGCGAGGATCGGCGCCGCCGGCGCAGCGGCGGTGACGAGGGCGAGGCTCAGCGCGATGAGCGCGCGCAGCAGACGGGTCATGCAAGGTTCTCCCGGCAGGATTCGTGGCAAGCGGAGCATCGGTCGCGGGCATCAGTCGCAGAGCTTAAGCCGCCGGCGTTCATCCTCGCCGGCGCCGCAGGGCGGCAGCCGGGACGGCTGGGCGGCGGATTCGGCCTGCCGGCGGCGTTCGGCCTCGGCGGCGGCTTCGTCGGCGTGGCGCCTGCGCTCGGCTTCGGCCGCT
>NZ_DAOLKE010000262.1:0-5118 GCF_035331805.1 Plasticicumulans sp.
GCGCGCATCGCGCGCATGCGTTACAGCGGCCGGCTCGATCCGCTGCCGGCCGCCGCCGATGCCCGCAGCGTGCTCGATGCCCGGTCGCCGGTGGCCGATCCGGCCGGCAGCTGGCTGCCGGCGGCGAGCCGCTGGTTCCCGAGTCGCGATGACGAGCCCTTCCTGTACCGGCTGCGGCTGTCGCTGCCCGGCACCCAGCGCGGCCTGGTGCCGGGCGAGCTGCTGAGCGCCGTGTCGGCGGACGGCCGCTGGCAGGCCGAGTTCGTCGCCGAGCTGCCGCTGGAAGGACTGGATCTGTTCGCCGGTCCCTACCAGATCGAGGAGCGCCGGCTGGCGCGCGCCGAGGGCGGCGAGCCGCTGCTGATCCGCAGCTGGTTCACGGGCGCGGTCGAAGGGCTGGGCGCCGGCTATCGCGAGGCGGCGGCCGGTTACCTCGACGGCTATGCGCAGCGCTTCGGCGCCTATCCGCTGTCCGGCTATTCGATCGTGTCCTCGCCGCTGCCGGCCGGCTTCGCGGTGCCGGGCATCACGTATCTCGGCGAATCGGTGCTGCGCCTGCCGTTCATCCGCACCACCTCGCTGCGCCACGAGGTCCTGCATGCGTGGTGGGGCAACGGCGTGCGTCCCGACTACGCGCGCGGCAACTGGTGCGAGGGGCTGGTGACGCTGATCGCCGATCACGACGGCCGTGACGAGGAAACCCCGCAGAGCGCGCTGGCGCTGCGCATCGACTGGCTGCGCGACCTCGCCGCGCTCGGCCCCGAGGCCGACTACCCGCTGCGTGCCTTCACCAGCCGCCGCCACGGCGCCGACCAGATCGTCGGCTACCGCAAGGGCGCCTACGTGTTCCTGATGCTGCGCGAGCGCATCGGTGCCGCAGCCTTCGATGCCGCGCTGCGCGAGCTGTGGCGCCGCTGGCGCGGGCGCACGGCCGACTGGGCGGTGCTGCAGACGCTGTTCGAACAGGCTTCGGGCCAGCGGCTCGGCGAGTGGCTGGCGCAGTGGCTGGACCGCACCGGCCTGCCGGCCCCGCAACTCGCGCTCGCCGAAGCCAGCCGCGAGGCCGGCGGCTGGCGGCTGCGGCTGCGGCTGACGCAGCCCGGTCAGCCCTGGCAGCTGACGCTGCCGGTGGTGATCGACACCGAGGATGGCGCCCAGTCGGAGCTGACGCTGGCGCTGGCGCGCCCCAGCGACGAATTCGTGACCGCACTCGCCGTGCGCCCCGTCGCGGTGCGGCTTGATCCGCAGGCGCGCACGGCCCGCCGGCTCGAAACCGCGGAACTGCCGCCGATCCTGCGCCAGCTGCAGATCGCGAGCGGCGTGCAGGTGCTGCTCGGCGGCAAGCCCGAGGACTGGCCGCAGACGCTGGCCGGCCTCGGCCGCTGGCTCGACCGCCCGGCCAACGGCGACGGGCACGGGCCGCGCATCGTGGTCGGCCCGGCCGCGCAGATCGACGCCTGGCTGGCAAGGCAGCGGCTGACGCGCCCGGAACAGGTCACGGGCGGCAGCGCCCAGGCCTGGGCCATGATCGATGCCGCCGGCCAGCCGCTGCTGCTGCTGTCGGCAGCCGATGACACCGACGCCGCGCCGCTGGTCGAAAAGCTCGCGCATCACGGCCGCTACGGCTGGCTGACGCTCGCTGCCGATGGCAGCGTCGCCGGGCGTGGCCAGTGGCCGGCGCCGCAGCGCGCCGTGCCGGTACGCATCAGCGGCGTGCCCTGAACCACCGCGCTGGTGCGCAAGCTGCATGCAGGAAGGCAGTCGTCTGCCACCGCTGCCGGGGGTCGTCGCGATGGATGCCCTGTGCTCTGCCCTGCTCCTGTTCCTGACCGAAGCCGGTCTCACCGCCGCGCCCGCGCCGCCCTGCCCGGCGCTGAGCGTGGTCGCACCGGCAACGCTGGCGGTGAGGGCCTGCGAAGGGCCTTGTCCGGGTCTGCTGGCCTGGTACGAGGCCGGGGCCCGGCGCATCTACCTCGTGGCCGGCTTCGATGCGGACGATCCGCTGCAGGCGAGCGTGCTGCTGCACGAACTCGTGCATTACCTGCAGGACCTGCGCGGCGGTTTCAGCGATGGCAGCTGCCGCGCCGGGCTGCTGCGCGAGGTCGAGGCCTTCCGCTGGCAGGAGCGCTGGCTGGCGCGCGCCGGCGCCTGGCAGCCGGTCGGCATGGCACTGATGAACTACGGCTGCGCGACGCCGGCGGCCGGATGAGTCCCGGGGTCCGGCGCATCGCCATGACCTGCGAACATGACGCCGCCAGCCGCGGCCCGCTAAGATCGCCGGCGTTGCCGTCCGGCAACGCTGACGCCACCCATCGATGATTCTCTGGGAGCTGTTGATCGTCCTGCTGCTGATCTTTCTGAACGGCCTGTTCGCAATGTCGGAACTCGCAGTGGTCTCGGCCCGCCGGGCCCGGCTGCAGGTACTCGCCGAGCAGGGCAGCAAGGGCGCCGTCGCGGCGCTGAAACTCACCGAACACCCCGGCCGCTTCCTGTCCACCGTGCAGATCGGCATCACGCTGATCGGCATCTTCGCCGGCGCCTACGGCGGCGCGACGCTGTCGGAACCGCTCGCCGCGTGGATCGCCGAGCATCATCCGGCGCTCGCCGACTCGGCCGACACGCTGGCGCTCGCCATCGTCGTGGCGCTGATCACCTATCTGTCGCTGATCGTCGGCGAACTCGTGCCGAAGCAGCTGGCACTGCGCAATCCCGAGCGCATCGCCGTGCTCGCCGCGCCGCCGATGACGGTGCTCGCCTTCCTCGCCGCGCCGATCGTGCATCTGCTCGACCTGTCGGCCAACCTCGGCCTGCGGCTGTTCGGCGCCGAGGCGCAGACCGAGCAGAAGGTCACCGACGAGGAAATCCGCACGCTGCTCAAGGAAGCCACCGAGGCCGGCGTCGTCGAGCACAGCGAGCAGGCGATGATCCAGGGCGTCATGCGCCTGGCCGACCGGCCGGTGAAGGCGCTGCTGACGCCGCGCCCGGACATCGTCTGGCTCGACCCGGCCGATGCCGATGCCGAGAACATCGCCACGCTGCGCGCGAGTCCGTACTCGCGCTATCCGGTCTGCCGCGGCTCGGTCGACGAGATCCTCGGCGTCGTGCAGGCCAAGGACCTGCTCGATGACGTGCTCGCCGGCAAGCCGCTCGACCTGCGCGCCTGCCTGCGCGAGGCGCCGGTCGTGCACGAGGACGCGAGCGCCCTCGGCCTGCTCGAAACCCTGCGCACCTCGCCGTTGCCGCTCGCCTTCGTCGTCGACGAATACGGCGATCTGGTCGGCATGGTCACGGCCACCGACGTGCTGGAGAGCATCGTCGGCGACATGGCCGAGCACGACGGCAGCGTCGAGCCGGACGTGGTGGTGCGCGAGGACGGCTCCTGGCTGCTCGACGGCGGCCTGCCGATCGACGAGCTGAAGGAACTGCTGCGCCTGCGCGAACTGCCCGACGAGGACGAATTCAACACGCTCGCCGGCTACCTGCTCGCCCGCCTCGGCCACCTGCCCTCCACCGGCGAGCACATGGAAAGCGACGGCTACCGCTTCGAGATCGTCGACATGGACGGGCGGCGCATCGACAAGGTGCTGGTCGCCGCGCTGCCGCCCGAAGGCAGCGCCTGACCCGCGCCCTCTGCCCGGTGCCGGTGCATCGCCGTGCAGCACATGCCTGCCGAAGCGGCGCACGTCGCACCCGCCCGGTGCATCGGGGGCGGATTTCCAGTAAGCTCCCGCGCCTTTTAGCAATTCGGCCGCCGGTGCCGAGCCGACCGCCGCGCCCTTTCCCCGTCGCTGCCTGCAGACCTCGCCCACATGACGACCGAACGCCTGAACCCGCCCGGCATCGTGCCGCTCGATCACATCCTGCCTGATGAGCCGCTGCTGATGATGGGCGCCGGTCCGGTGCCGATCCCGCACCGCGTCGCACAGGCCAACTCCATCGTCATCAACCACCTCGGCGAGACGATGGCGCGCGTCGTCGAGCAGGTGAAGTCGATGGCCCGCTACGTGTTCCAGACCACGTCCGGCCACGTCATGGGCGTCGCCGGTCCCGGCTCGGCGGCGATGGAGATGGCGGTCTGCAATCTGGTCGCCCCCGGCACGCCGGTGCTCGCGGTCGTCAACGGCTACTTCAGCCAGCGTCTGGCCGAGATGGCCGGGCGCGTCGGCGGCGAGGTCACGACCGTGCACGTCGACGGCAACCGCTGCGCGACGCCCGAGGACATCGGCGCGCTGCTCGCCAGCGGCCGCTTCGAGGTCATGACCATCGTCCAGGGCGAGACCTCGAACACGGTCTGCAACAAGCGCCTGCCGGAACTGGCGCGCATCGCCCGCGCGCACGGCTGTCTGGTCGTCGTCGATGCGGTCTGCACGCTCAGCACGATGCCGCTCGACATGGACGGCTGGCAGATCGACGCGGTGATCACCGGCGGCCAGAAGGGTTTGTCCTCGATCCCCGGCGTGTCGCTGCTGGCGTTCTCGGATCTCGCCTGGGAGCGCATCCGCAGCCGCACGCACCGCCTCGCGCACTGGTGCCTCGATGCACAGCTCGCCGACAACTTCTGGAACCAGAAGTCGTATCACTACACCGCGCCGGTCTCCGGCCTGCTGGCGCTGCACGAGGCGCTGCGTCTGGTCTGCGAGGAAACCCTGCCGCAGCGCTTCCTGCGCCACCTGCACTGCTCCGAGGCGCTGCAGGCCGCGATCAGCGCGATGGGACTCGATCTGTTCGTCTCGCCCGAATCGCGGCTGAACTCGGTGATCGGCATCCGCGTGCCGGACGGCGTCATCGCCGACGAGGTGCGCCGGACCATGTCGACCGTGCACCGCGTCGAGATTTCCGGCGCCTTCGGCCACAACATCCTGCGCATCGGCCAGATGGGCGAGCAGAGCCGCGCCCACAACCTGTTCCGCACCCTGCACGCCTTTGGCGCCAGCCTGCGCGCCTGCGGCGCCTCACTCGACCTGCCGGCCGGCATGGCCGAACTGGAGCGGCACCTGTCTTCGACGACGCGCCTGCGCGTCGCGGAACGGCTCGGGATCGCGGCGTAAGCCGAATCGCATCAGTCGCATCAGTCGCATCAATCAGGCCCGGCGTGCGGAGCAAGTGCGCACGCCGGGC
>NZ_DAOLKE010000263.1:0-5106 GCF_035331805.1 Plasticicumulans sp.
CGCTCACGCCCCCGCGATCGTCATCGGCGCGAGCAGCATCGAGCCGCAGCGCACGTTGCCGCGCAGGTCGATGTCGCTGCCGATCATCTGCAGCGTCTCGAACATCGTCTTCAGGTTGCCGGCGATGGTGATTTCCTCGACCGGGTGCACCGGCTCGCCGTTCTCGACCCAGAAGCCGGCCGCCCCGCGCGAGTAGTCGCCGGTGACGGCGTTGACGCCGTGGCCCATCAGTTCGGTGACGACCAGGCCGGTGCCCATCGCCGCGAGCAGTTCGTCGTATCCGACGGCCGGCGCACTCGACCCGACGATGACGTTGTGCACGCCACCGGCGTTGCCGGTGGTTTCGAGGCCGAGCCGGCGGGCCGAATACGAATCGAGCACGTAGCCCTGCAGCACGCCGTCGCAGACCAGATCGCGATCCTGCGTGGCGACGCCCTCGCCGTCGAAGGCGGCGCTGCCGAGGGCGCGCGGCAGGTGCGGGCGCTCGTGGATCTGCATGAAGTCCGGAAACACCGCGGTGCCGGCGCGATCGAGCAGGAAGCTCGACTTGCGGTACAGCGCGCCGCCGCGGATCGCGCCGAGGAAGTGCCCGACCAGGCCGCGCGCCAGCTCCGGCACGAACAGCACCGGCGCCGTGCGCGTGCCGATGCGCCGGGCGCCGAGGCGGCGCAGCACGCGCTCGGCCGCGCGCCGGCCGACCGCATCCGGGGCTTCGAGGCGGCTGGCGTCGCGGTCGCTGCTGTACCAGTAATCGCGCTCCATGCGGCCGTCGGCCTGCGGGTCGGCGGCGATCACCGAGCACGACAGCGAATGGCGTGTCGACGGATAGCCGCCGAGGAAGCCGTTCGAGTTGCCGTAGACGACCAGCGACTCGTGCCGGCCGACCGAGGCGCCATCGCTGTTGCTGATGCGCGCATCGAAGCCGCGTGCCGCCGCCTCGCAGTCGCGGGCGATGTCGATGGCCTGCTCGGCGCTGAGCGCCCACGGGTGATGCAGGTCGAGTTCCGGCAGCGGCGCGCGCGCCAGCCGGGCCGGATCGGCGAGGCCGGACCACGGGTCCTCGGCCGTGTAGCGGGCGATGTCGCAGGCGGCGCGCACGGTTTCGAGCAGCGCCGGCTCGCGCCAGTCCGAGGTGCTCGCCGAGCCCTTGCGCCTGCCGAAATAGACGGTGACGCCGAGGCCGCGGTCGCGCTGGTATTCGAGGGTCTCGACCTCGCCGAGGCGCACCGACACCGACAGGCCGTCGCTGAAGCTGACGGCGGCCTCGGACTCGGTGGCACCGAGCCGGCGCGCCTCGTCGAGGATCATCCCGACCAGCCGGTCGAGTTCGGCGCGCTCGGGCAGGGCCGACGGCGCCGTGGCCGGCAGGGACGCACTGGCTGGGCTGAGCTGGGAATCCGGCATGGCGATCGTTCCTGGACATCGGAAGGGCAGGGCCGCCACCCGGCACGGGCAGCGGCGTGGCACCCGTGCGGCTGCCGGTCGTGGACCGCACGGGCGTGATGTTGCTGGCAAGGCACGGGGCCGACACGGCGCCTGCGACGCGCTACCATCGCGCCCCCGTTTTTCTGCCTCCCTGCCCGGGCGGCCCTGACCGGCCTGGTCCGGATACCCACCCGCAGGCGCCGGACACTGCCCGGCACCGGTGTGGAGATCGCTCCCCGATGAACCGTTCCGACGATTTCGCCGACACCGGCGACACGCAGCCCGAAGGCCCGAGCAAGTCCGCGCGCAAGCGCGAGGCCGAAGCCCTGCAGACGCTCGGCGAGCGGCTGGTCGGCCTGCCCGAGGCGCAGCTGCGGCAGGTGCCGCTGCCCGAGGATCTCGCCGGCGCGATCGCCGAATGCCGGCGCATCAGCGCACACGGCGGACGCTACCGTCAGATGCAGTACATCGGCAAGCTGATGCGACGCATCGATCCGCAGCCGATCCTCGACGTGCTCGCGCGCTTCGACTCGACCAGCGCCGAGTCGAAGCGCCGCCAGCATCAGGTCGAGCGCTGGGTCGAGGCGATGGTCGCCGGCGACGAGACCGTGCTCGGGGAGTACCTGACCGCTTACCCGCAGGCCGATCGCCAGCAGATCCGCCAGCTGATCCGCAATGCCCAGCGCGAACTCTCGACCGGCAAGCCGCCGAAGTCGCGCCGCGAGCTGTTCCGGCTGCTGCGCGCCGGCGCCTGGCAGGACTGATCCGGCAAGCCGGCCGGTCAGCCCGCGCGGCGGCCCCCGGCAGGCAGGGGCCGGGGGCCGGTCGTGCGGACAGGGGCAGGCTTCAGGCCGGGCAGCGGCGCCGATGCAGCAGCGGCAGCGCCGCCGACAGCAGCAGCAGCGACGCCGGCTCCGGCACGCCGATCAGGAAGCTGCCCTGCGGTCCCGTGAACGAACCGCCCGGCAGCGGCGCGAGGAAGCTGTTGCCGTCGGCGAACGGCCCGGGCGGCAGTTCGAAGCCGTCGAACTCGATCGAGCCGAGATGCCCGAGCAGGTTGACGTTGGTCAGCGCCTCGGCAAGCGTGTTGCCTTCCAGGATGTACACGCCGCCGAACTCCGGATGGCGCGCGTCGTAGAGGATGTCGGCGTTGCCCGGATCGCGCAGGTTCGGGAACACGTTCGGCGACGAGTAATAGCCGAGCAGCAGGTCGCCGACGTTGGCGCCGTCGCTCGACGCCAGATGCAGGTTCAGGTGGAAGTTGCTGGTGTTGCCGATCTCCGGCACCGAGCCTGCGAAGGTTTCGCCGTTGGTCACGGCCAGCGTGCCGAGCCGGAACACGCCGGCCGGCTGCACCGGATAGACGGCGCTGTCGTAGTCGAAGTTGACGTTGAACGGCGTGCGGCCGTTCTGGCCGGTATCGAAATGCGCGGTGCCGAGACCGTTGCAGACGTCGTCGGCGTCGCAGGCCGGATCGGTGAACGTGAACACGCCCGGGAAGCTCCGGTACGGGTCCTCCAGCGTCGTCGCGCTCAGGTAGATGTCGCCGCCGAGGATCGAGAACGTGCCGTTGCCGGTGAAGCCGGTGCGGTCGTAGACCATGTCGGCGATGCCGCCGGCACCGAAGGGGTTGCCGTTGAACACGTCGATGATGCCGGCATCGATGTGTTCGGTCGGGTTGCGGACGATGTCGATGCCGGGCACGAGCTGACCGAAGGCGTTGAAATCCTGGATCGGCGCAGCATTGATGCGCACGAAGCGGTATTCGAAATCATCGCCGTTGCCGGAGAGGTTGTCGGGGCCGGCACCGGCATAGCGCAGGCCGCCGACATCGTCGTGTTCGAGCTGCGTGCGCAGATAGCCCGGCGCGAGGCTGGCGTCGTAGCTCATCACGCTCGAGGACAGGCCGGGACCGGGGAAGAAATCCACGGTCGGGCGCGTCGTGACGTTGCGCGCCAGCGTCGTGCGATCCGGATTCGGCATCAGGTTGAAGGCGTTCTGGTCGGTGTCGAAGAAGCGCGGATTCGGCGTGTCACCCTCGCGCACGCCGGAGTGCGCGAGCCCGAGCGCATGGCCGATCTCGTGCACTGCGACGGTTTCGAGATCGAAGGCCCCCGGCGACGCGATCATGTTCGGCTGCGCGCTCGCGACCGTGTTCCAGGTCGCGAACGCCCGGTCGATCGCCGCCTGCTGCGCCAGCGTGAAACCCGGATCGAGCCGGTAGCCGATGGTCCTGACGCCACCGACCGTCGCGATGCCGTTCCAGCGGAACATCTCGTCGACGCCGAGCGCGCTGGTGAGGTTGCCGCCGGCGTTGACGCCGAGGATCGAGAAGGCCTGCGCCGGCACCGCGAGGCCGAGCCCGCAGAGCAGCGCGCCGGCGAGCGGGAGGCTGCGGAAACCGCCGGCGGCAGCCGGTCGCCGGCGGACGGGGCCGGACGCGGGAGCCGGCACATGATTCGCGGCAGGAACAGGGAAGGGATCAGACGAAAGAAGCAGTGCGGTGCGCTTCATGACGGCCCCCGTCGGTGAGCGACCGCGGCGTGAACCGGTCTCCTCCCCCGCTCGGTCCGGGTGCCTCCGCCCTGTGTCTTTGCCTGCCTGGCCCTGACCGCCGGGCGACGCCGGTGCGCCGCCGTACGGACCCCGGACGCAGGGCCCGTGCCCGGTGGACACGGGTCGCATGTCCGCCGCACCGGCGAGACGCCGGTTGCAACGGAGATTGCATCAGGCAGGCCACGTCCGGCATTTGCCTTTCAATCATACGTTTGCGCAGAGACACCCCGACTGTACCGGGCTGCCCTGTAAATCTGTCTGACACAAATGAGTGCCCGTGCGACACCCCGGCGGATGCCCGGGACCGGACTTCAGCCGCCGGATGCGGCGCGACGCACCCCTTGCCGCATCCTGCGCCGTCGCCGGCAGCGCCGGACCGGCCCCGGTCACTTCGGACGAAGGACGGAGCCGGCAGCCGCGCTCCGGCTCAGGTCTTGGTGCCGCCGACCGTGATGCCGTCGAGCCGCAGCGTCGGCTGGCCGACGCCGACCGGCACGCTCTGGCCGTCCTTGCCGCAGGTGCCGACGCCGAGGTCGAGCTTCAGGTCGTTGCCGACCATGCTGACGCGCTTCATCGCCTCGGGGCCGTTGCCGATCAGCGTCGCGCCCTTGACCGGCCGCGTGACCCTGCCGTTCTCGATCAGATAGGCCTCGCTCGCCGAGAACACGAACTTGCCCGAGGTGATGTCGACCTGGCCGCCGCCGAAGTTGACCGCGTACAGGCCGCGCTCGACCGAGGCGACGATCTCGGCCGGATCGTGCGCGCCGGGCAGCATGTAGGTGTTGGTCATGCGCGGCATGGTCAGGTGCGCGTAGGACTCGCGCCGGGCGTTGCCGGTCGGGCGCATGCCCATCAGCCGGGCGTTCTGCTTGTCCTGCATGTAGTTGCGCAGCACGCCGTGCTCGATCAGCACCGTGCATTCGCCGGGCGTGCCCTCGTCATCGACGCTGAGCGAGCCGCGCCGGTCGGCGAGCGTGGCGTCATCGACGATCGTGCAGAGATCGGAGGCGACCTTCTGGCCGAGGCGACCGCTGTAGGCCGAGGTGCCCTTGCGGTTGAAGTCGCCTTCGAGGCCGTGGCCGACCGCCTCGTGCAGCAGCACGCCGGGCCAGCCGGGGCCGAGCA
>NZ_DAOLKE010000264.1:0-5081 GCF_035331805.1 Plasticicumulans sp.
GGGTGGTCGCCGACGCCAGCGCCGGCGCGGCGTTGGCGCTGGCGCTGGCGTCGGCGTCGACGGTCGGCGCTGCGCTGCCGCCCGCTGCACGGCGGCGCAGCGTGACGTAGTCGCCGGAGAAGCGGAATGTGGCGTGCAGCCGCGCGCCGTCGCCGGCGAGCAGCGTGTGCACGAGGTAGCCATCGACCAGCGTTTCCGGCGCGACGACGTTGAGGCCGCGGAACTTGTCGAACTCGAGCTGCTCGGCGGCGCCGGGTGCTTTCAGGCAGCGCGCGATGGTGATCCGCTGGCGCGCTTCCGACGGCATCTGGGCGATCGTGCGCAGGCCGGGGGCATACACTTCGGGGAGAGCGACTTCGATGCTGCGCACCGAGAAGCCGGTGCTCGGGTCGTCGGCATGCACGGGTTCGACGTAGTCGCGCAGGAGGAGCGCGGTGGCGTCGGTGAGCGCGTTGTTGAAGGCTTGCAGCCACGCTTGCGTGGGCTCGGCGACGCGCTGCGGGGCGAGCGCCGGCTCGTCGAGGCGCTCGTCGTCTTCGTGCCAGTCGGCCGGCGGGCCGAAGAGGCGGTCTTCGATTATTTGGCAGAGGCGGCGCCAGGCGCCGGCGCCGCGGGTGGCTGGCGCGGGCTTGGCCTGGCCGGCGCTGCGCTCGCCGGGTGGGTGTTGCGGGTGGGGTCGGAACGATGCGTTCATGCTGAGGTCTCCGGTGGGTTGAACAAGCCTTGGGCAGGGTGTGTCGCTGCTATAGGTAGAGACGTCGCCGGAGGCCGGCGACGGCCAGTTTTTCGGCACATTTTTGTCCGGCCTGGCCGGCAGGCGGAGGCGAAGGAGCAGGCGATGCGCGGGCAGACGGCGCTGGCGCGGCTGATGCACGGCGTAAACCAGGCCGTGCGCGGCGCGCGCTTCGAGCCAGGCGAGCAGTTCGCGCCAGCCGGGCGGTTCCGCGCTGCCCGCCGGCGGCGGCGACAGGCGCTGCGGCGCGAGGACGAGGTCGAGGCGAGTCGGGCGCGCCTCGGGGTGGCGGTGCGCGGCTTCGGCGAAAAGGTCGCGCAGTTCGAGCAGCAGGCTCGGCCAGTCGCCGGCGTCGCTCGTTCCCGAAAGGCGGAGCGTCGCGCCGGGGCGCGCGTGCGGGTTGCGGCGTCGGGCGTTCATTGGCTACTCCCCTTGGCGACGGCGGTCGCCGGCGTGTACAGGCTGTTGAGCAGCGCCAGGCCGATTTCGGCGGCGACGTTGCCGTCCGGCCCGCGATCGCCGGCGGCGTCGACGCGCTGGCTGCTACGCCGCCAGTTGCGCTCGACTTTGACCACGAGCAGCGTGTCGAAGGGCGCCTGCGCCGTCGGGGCGGCGAGCGCGGCGAACCACTTGATCGGCCGCAGGCGACACGCGGCGGCGACGCGCCGTGTCTGCGCGTTGTCCGGCGCCTGGCGCGCGGCGGCGCACTGCTGGCGCCATTCGTCGAGCGTCAGGCGGTCGGCGGGAAAGAGCGGCGTGCCGGTCTTGCCGGCGATGCGCGGGCCGCCGGTTGCGGCGCAGCGCAGAACGCCGCCGGCGCTGACGGCGTTGCGACAGGCGGTGAAGGCGGTGCCGCTGGCGCTTCGATGGACGCCTTCCAGCGCGCCGAGGATGCTGCGCGCGTCGTGCTGCGCCAGGCCGGTCGGCGTCAGCGGCGCGACCGGGCGGCGCTCGCCGCTGCTTTCCTGTACCGCCGCCAGCAGGTGCGGGGCGGCTGCTTGCGCCGCGCCGTTGGCCGCGGCGGCCAGGTGCAGCCAGCTTTCGGCGATGCCGAGCGGGGTGGCGAGTGCGTTGCCCTGGCCGAACAGCTCGGCCAGCAGGTTGACCAGGTCGGCGCCCTGGCAGCCGCGCCAACGCTGCTTGCCGGCCTGGCGCGCGCAGTCGCGCAGGTCTTCCGGGCGCAGTTGGTCGACACGTTCGGCCAGGCTGCGCCCGTCGGCGGTGCGCAGCAGGCGGCCGGCAAAGACCGGGTAGGCGAGCGCTGCGCTACGCACGTGCAGCGCGTTTTCGCGGTAGGCGGCGCGCAGCAGCGGCGCTTCGCCGGCGCGCGGCGCGAGTCCGCCGAGCAGGTCGAGCTGCGGCCGGCAGGCTTCGCCGGCGCGGCAGCCGGCGTTCCAGCCGGTGCTGGCGAGAACGCGCTCGAGCGCGGCGAGCCGGCGGCGGATGCAGGCGAGGTCGAAATCGGCGGCGCGGCAGAGGACGAGGTCGATCATCGCTTCGGTGTCCGAGCTGCGCAGGATGTCGGGCAGCGCTCGCCTTTCCTGCGCGTGCAGCGTCTGCGCGGCGAGCAGGGCGGCGGCGAGCTGCGGTTTGTTCAGCGAGCCGGGCATTTCGGCTTCCTCGACCTGATTGTCCAGGCGGTGCAGGCGCGCCTTGTCGTCGGGCAGGGCCGGACAGTCGGCGCCCGCCGGGCGTCCCTGCTGGCGCTCGACGTAGCACGCGCTGCTCGCGCTGCCGAGGCCGAGAATGGCGCCGTCGCTCGCCTTGACGACGAGGATGCCGACGCTGCGCGCACGCGCGTTCTCGTACATCTCGCGCGCATGCCGTGCGACGCACCACCCGCAGCGCGCGCAGGCGGCGGCCTGACCGCTGTAGCACGCGGCGGTGATCTGCGCTTTCTGCTGCACGCCGGGGTCGAGCGTCAACCACAGGTGGCGGCCGACGTGCAGTCCGTTGGCGAGCGTGTTCGGGCTGGCCGCCTGCCACGGCGCGCGCCAGTCGCCGAGCAGGGCAAAGAGCGCGTTCGCCTGCGCCGGGTAGTCGCCCGGAGCGAGCGGCGTTCCTTCGTCGCAGCGCGTCGCCGCGGGCGCGGGCGCGCCGGCGCTCGCCGCGGCGTACAGGCATCCGGGCAGGCGGAAGGGGTTGAATCGCCACCAGGGCGCCGGGTTGTCGGCGGCGCGCAGGCGGTCGAGCAGTTGATCGCCGTCGGGCGCTGCACGCAGCAGCCAGTCGGCCGCGTCGGCCAGCGCCGTGTCGGCGGGCGGCGCTTGTGCCTCGTCGCTGTCGCTGGCTGCCGCTGGCTGCAGCGCATGCGCCTGGCTCGCCTGCGCCAGGCGCTGGTTGAGCTGCTCGAGCGTCGCGCAGACGGCGGGCGGCTGCGCGCATTCGGCGCGCGGCGCGCTGCCGGGCTGCAGGCTGTTGCGCAGCCAGCGCAGCGCTTCCAGGCGCGGCTGGTTGAGGTGCAGGTCGGCGCCTTCGCCGGCCGTCGGTCGGCTGAGCAAGGCGACGAGCACGGCGGCGAGCACGCTGGCGGCGAGGAGGAGAAGAACGGCGGTGCGCGCCAGTGGCGATTGTGCGTAGCGACGAGTCGGTTGCATGGCGGGGTCTCCGGGGTTTGATGGGTTGAGGATGAAGACGCGGCGGGGGCGCGCTGGTGGTCAGTTTTCCGCCAGCGCGAGGCCGCAGCAGACGGCCGCGCTGCACAGGCTGACCTTGCCGTACGAGAGCAGCGGCAGGTTGACGCCGGACATCGGCGTCCAGGCGAGCGTGCCGCCGACGCTGAGCAGCGTCTGCGCCAGGGCGACGATGGCGGCTGCGGTGAGCAGCCAGAAGAGCGCCGCGCGCTGCATGGCCAGCGCTGCCGGCGCGCCGGCTGGCGGCAGGCGGCGAGGCAGCGCAGACATGACGACGGCGAACCACCAGACGAGCGCCAGCCCGACGAGGGCGACGGCGGCGGTGCGGCCGTAGCGCGCGAGATGCGCGGCGAAGGCAAAGTCTTCGACCAGTTGCAGCGGCGCGCCTTGCACGCGGCTGCCGCGTCCGCTGGCGCAGGCGGCTTCGCCGACCTGTGCCGGCGCGCCGCACCAGGGCGTTCGTCCGGCGCCGAAACCGCCGGCCGGGGTGGCCTGGATCAGCCAAAGGACGCGCATCTGGTCGTCGTGCGCGGCGAGTTGCGGCGTCGCGCGCGCCACTTCGCGCTGGCGGGCGAGCGCGCTGAATTGCGGCAGCAGGTCGACCAGCGTGCCGCGCCAGACGGCGACGGCGCTCACCGCGAGCACGCCGGCGAGGAGCAGGGCGACGCCGCTACGCCCGCCGGCAAGTCGGCGAATCGCCGGCACGCCGAGCAGCAGCGAGCCGGCGAGCAGCAGCACGAGCAGCGGGCCGGCGTCGGTGGAGACCGCCAGGCCGAGCGTCGCCAGGCCGCCGACCCAGAACAGCGCGCGCCACAGGCGGGCGCGGCGCGCCCGCGAAGCGGCGCACTCGCCACCGCGGTAGAGCAGCCAGGCGAGCATCAGACAGACGCCGATGCGCAGCGCTTCGCCGCTCAGGTGCGGCATCGCCAGACCGGGCAGCGTCGCGCTGCGCCCGCTGCGCCCGAGCCAGCCGACGAGCAGCGCCAGCGCGAGGCCCACGCCGAGCAGGCGCAAGCGCTGGCGCGGGTCGATGGCGAGCGCCGACAAGCGGCTGAGACCGCGCAGCCAGGCGCGGCCGATGGCGCGCCGGGCGTAGGCGACGAGCAAGGCGATGCCGTTGGCCAGCCAGCAGGCTTCCGCGTGGCGCAGCGCGAAGAAGCGCGCTTGCGGATCGGCGCCGCCGGCGAAGTCGGCCATGACCAGCCAGGTGAGGCCAAGCAGCAGGCACCAGAGTGGCCAGAGCAAGGCTTGCCAGCGGCTCGTCGGCGCCGCTCGCCCGGCAGCCGCGGGTGGCGTCGGCGAGCGCGCGGCGAGCCAGGAAGCCAGGCCGGCGAGGACGATGCCAGTCAGGCCGGCAGCGAACAGCCAGATCGCCGCGATAACGCGCGGTGTCCAGCCGAAGGCCTCGTGCAGCGCTGTTTGTCCGGCAGGCGGCACGCCGCAGGCGAGGGCCATCGCCGCCCAGAGGATGAGTAGCCACGGTAGACCCCAGCGCTGCGCGCGGCGCGCCAGCCAGAGCATCGGCAGACCGAGAATGGCGACAGCCGGCAGCCAGTCGGGCGCGGCCGCCGCCAGCCAGGCGGCGCGCGATGCTGCGGGTTAGCCTCTAAGGCGTGCCCGTTTCGGGCGGCGCTTCGATCGGCGCGCGGCGCAATCGCCGGCTCACGAACACGAACACCCACATTGCCGCCAGCAGCGCGATGGTGATGTAGAGC
>NZ_DAOLKE010000265.1:0-5068 GCF_035331805.1 Plasticicumulans sp.
GGGCACGGCGAGCTGTTCCTGATCAGCCTGCGCGCCGGCGGCACCGGCCTGAACCTGACCGCCGCCGACTACGTGATCCACCTCGATCCGTGGTGGAACCCGGCGGTCGAGGATCAGGCCTCGGACCGCGCCCATCGCCTCGGCCAGACCCGGCCGGTCACTGTCTACCGGCTGGTCGCGCAGGACACGCTCGAAGAGCGCATCGTCGAGCTGCACCGGCGCAAGCGCGATCTCGCCGAGAGCCTGCTCGCCGATGCCGGCGACAGCCGCCTGCTGTCGGCCGAGGACCTACTGGCGCTGCTGCGCGAGCCGTGAGTCGTGAGTCGCCGCGGCCGGAATTCCCTTGCCGGATGGCTCAAGCCGTGTCGCCGGCGGCCGATTCCTTCCCCCTCACGGCTGCCGGCACGGCTGGCGATGCTGCGGGGCAACACGTAAACGACTGAAACGCAACGCGGATCGACACGCTGGCGGCTGATGTGCGTGTTTACGCTCCTCCGACACGCCGGCACGGACCCGGAACACGGGGACCGTGCGGATGGCTTGACGGACGAGTCCGGCTGCGCGGGCCGGAACGGGTTTCAAGGGGGCAGGCATGACGCTGGATGATGAACCGGGCCTCGGGGCCGGATTTGACGTGCTGGCCGGGCTGATCGACGCGGTGCCGGTCGGCGCGCTGCTGGCCGATGTCCGGGGCACGATCCGGCTCGTCAACCGCGAGCTGGCCGACACGCTCGGCTACGACGCCACGGAGCTGGTCGGCCGTCCGGTCGAGGACCTGCTGCCCGAGACGCTGCGTGCTGCGCACGCGGGCTGGCGCACCGGCTTCCTGCAGCAGCCGCAGCGCCGGCCGATGGGGCAGGGGCGCGCGCTGCATGCGCGGATGAGCGATGGCAGCGAACTGCCGGTCGAGGTCGGCCTCAGCCCGCTCGTGCTCGGCAGCGAGCGCTTCGTGCTGGCGACGCTGACCGATCTGACCGCGAACCGGCAGGCCGAGCTGCTGTTCCGTCAGGTCGTCGACGGCGCGCCCTACGGCGTCGTCGTCGTCGACGGCAGCGGCTGCATCGTGCTCGCCAATCCGCAGGCCGACGCCCTGTTCGGCTATGCCACGCACGAACTGCTCGGCCGCCCGATCGAATCCCTGCTGCCCGAGCGCTACCGCAGTGCCCATGCCGGCCTGCGCGAGCAGTACGGCCGTGACCGGCAGATGCGGCGCATGGGCGCGGGCCGGGACCTGACCGGCCTGCACCGCGACGGCAGCGAGTTCCCGGTCGAGGTCGGCCTGAGCCCGATCACGCTGCACGGCGAGACCTGCATGCTGGCGGCGATCACCGACATCACCGAGCGCAAGAAGATGGAACTCGACCTGCGCAAGACCAACGCCAATCTGGAGGAATTCACCTACGTCGCCTCGCACGACCTGCGCTCGCCGCTGCGCGGCATCAGCGACCTGCTGTCCTGGGTGCGCGAGGACCTCGGCGAGGCCCCGGCGCCGGCGGTCGTGAAGAACCTCGATCGCATCACGCTGCGCGTGCAGCGCATGGAGCAGCTGATCGACAACCTGCTGAGCTATGCCCGCGCCGGCCGCGCCGCCACCGATTTCCGCGAGCTTGAACTCGACCCGCTGCTCGATCGCGTCTGCGAGCTCGTGCAGCTGCCGCCGGGGTTCGAGCTGCGCCGCGAGCTTGTCGAGATCCGGCTGTTCAGCCCGCCGACGCCGCTGGAGACGGTGCTGCGCAACCTCATCGCCAACGCCATCAAGCACCACGACCGCGAGCACGGCCTGGTCCGCATCGGCTGCACGGCCGAGGGCAGCTACTGCCACCTGACGGTCACGGACGACGGGCCGGGCATCCCGAAGCCGGCGCAGGAGCGCATCTTCAAGCTGTTCCAGACGCTGACCGCCGCCGAGCGCGGCGGCAGCGGCATCGGGCTGGCCGTTGCGCGGCGACTGGCCGAGACCCACGGGGGCCGGCTGGAACTGACTTCCGACCCCGAACTGCGCCAGACCACGTTCCACGTCTGGTGGCCCCGCTTCCAGCGCCGAGACCTGCACGATGACAAGAATGAATCTGCTGCTCGTCGATGACGACGATGTCGCCACCGAGGCCGTGCTGCGCAGCCTCGCGAAGTGCGACCTGAAACCGGTCGTGGTCACCGCCGAGGATGGCCTCGAAGCCCTGCACGTGCTGCGCGGCACGCACGCGGGCAAGCGCATCGACCGGCCGTATCTGGTGCTGCTCGACCTGAACATGCCGCGCATGAACGGTTTCGAGTTCCTCGAAAACCTGCGCGCCGACGAGCGGTTGCGCGACACCGTCGTGTTCGTGCTGACGACCTCCGATGCCGACACCGACCGCACGCGCGCCTACCACGAGAACATCGCCGGCTACATGGTGAAGTCCTGCATCGGCCCGCAGTTCCGGCATCTGGTCAGCCTGCTCGACGTCTACCAGCAGACCGTGCGCCTGCCGGGATAAGCCGCCATGCCCGATTTCCGGATTCCGCTCCCCTGGCCGGAGACCACTGACAAGGCGCAGCTGCGGCTGCTGGTGGTCGATGACGACGATGTCGATCGCGAGCGCGTGCGCCGCATGCTGCTGCGCACCGCACCCGATGCCACCGTCGTCGAGGCCTGCGATCCGGAGGAGACGCTGGCGCTGCTGCAGGAGCAGGCGTTCGACTGCATGATCGTCGACTACCGGCTCGGCCGGCTCACCGGGCTCGACCTGATGGACCTGATCCGCGAGGTCGTGCCGCAGCGCTGCGCGACGATCATGGTCACGGGCCTCGGCGACGAGGAGATCGCCGGCGCCGCCGTGCGCTCGGGCATCAACGATTACCTGACCAAGAACCAGCTCGATCCGGTCGGGCTGATGCGCTCGGTCACCGGGGCGATGCGCCGCACCGCGCTCGAACGCCGGCTGCACGAACTCGCGTACTACGACGCGCTGACCGGGCTTGCCAGCCGCACGCTGCTGACCGACCGCCTGCAGCAGCTGATCGCGCGGCGCGCGCGCGAGCCGGGCATGCTGGCCGCGCTCGCCTACATCGATCTCGATCACTTCAAGCCGATCAACGACCGCCACGGCCACCACGCCGGTGATCAGGTGCTCGGCGTCATCGCCCAGCGCCTGAAGGGCGCGATCCGCGCCAGCGACACCGCTGCCCGGCTCGGCGGCGACGAGTTCGCGCTGCTGCTGACCGAGGTCGAGTCGGCCGAGGACTGCGAGGCCGTGCTCGAGCGCATCAGCCGGCTGCTGCGCGAGCCGATCCGGCTCGATGGCCGCAGCGATGGCCAGACCGTGCAGGTCACCGCCAGCATCGGGGTCGTGCTGATCCAGGACGACAGCCTCGAGGCCGACAGCGTGCTGCGCCACGCCGATCACATGATGTACGAGGTCAAGAACGCCGGGCGCGAGGGCGTGCGCTTCTTCGATCCGCAGGTCGAACGGCGCCTGAAGGCCGCGCACGACGAGCTCGAAGCGGTCGCCGCCGGCCTGCGCAACGGCGAGTTCGAGCTGTTCTACCAGCCGCAGATCGACCTCGCCACGCGCGCACCGACCGGGCTCGAAGCCCTGATCCGCTGGCGCCATCCGCAGCGCGGCCTGCTCGCGCCCGATGCCTTCTGGAACGCGCTGCAGCACAAGAAGCTGTCGGCGACGCTCGGCGAATGGGTGATCGCCAGCGCCTGCCGGCAGATCGACGCCTGGCTGGCCGCCGGCCTGCGGCTGAAGGTCAGCGTCAACGTCTCGGTGCATCACCTGCTGCACCCGTCGTTCGCGGCCCGGCTCGGCGCGATCCTCGCGGCGACGCCATCGGTGCCGCCCGGCTATCTGGAGCTCGAAATCCTCGAGACCGTCGCGATCGATGACTTCGAATCGACGGTCGCCGTGATCGAGGCCTGCAAGGCGCTCGGCGTCAGCGTCGCGCTCGATGACTTCGGCACCGGCTACTCGTCGCTGACGCACCTGCGCAGCCTGCCGCTCGACGCGCTGAAGATCGACCGCAGCTTCATCGCCTCGATGCTCGACAGTCCGAGCGATCAGGCCATCGTGCTCGGCATCCTCGGTCTCTGCCGCGCCTTCAACCGGCGCGCGATCGCCGAGGGCGTCGAATCCGAGGCGCACATCCGCCGCCTCGTCGAACTCGGCTGTCACTGCGGTCAGGGTTACGGCATCGCCCGGCCGATGCCGGCGGCCGAGGTCGCCGGCTGGATCGAGCGCCAGCGCGCCTGCGTCGCGGCCTGAGCGTACGCGGCCGCTTCAGCGGTGCCGGAGGCGCCGGCGGCCGATCAGGCCGAGCCCGCCGGCCGCCAGCGCCAGACTGGCCGGCTCCGGCACCGTCACCAGCGCGTTGGCAAGCGCCGGATCGGCGTTGCCGTCGGGCGCGAAGTCGGTGATCTGGTTGTTGTTGCCGCTGCCGACGCGCGGCCACAGGTTCCACGTGTAGGCGCCGGGCGCGAAGCCGGCCGAGGGCAGCGCCGACAGCGGCACGTCGACGCTCAGCGTGTCACCGACGAGGCTCGCGCTCAGCGTCGCGGTGACGGCCACACCCGGCGCCAGCGTGCGCACGGTGGCGGTGCCGAGCGCATCGATGACCACGACCGAGTCGAACAGCACGCCGACACCGCCCGGCAGCGTCGCGAAGCGCTCGGTGCCGGCGCCGCGATCGAAGCCCCAGACGTACAGCGCGCCCGGCGTCTGCCCGAGCGTGTCGGCCAGCGTCGCGCTCAGGTGGAAACCGCTGCCGTTGAAGATGACCTCGGCGAACAGCACATCGACATCGCCCTGCGCCGGCACGCCGGCATAGGTCGACAGGATGTCGCCGGCCGGGTCGGTGACCGGCACGGCATGGGCGGGAGCGGCGGACAGCGCGGCGAGCAGCGTGGCGGCGAGCGGCGCGAGCAGCGAGGCGACGGGCGGACGGCGGTGCATGGGGTGTTCTCCCTTCGGTCAGGAACCGCGAGGCTGCGGTTCGCCGGGGGCTACACCGGCACCGGTGCCGGGCTTCCATTGCCATTCGTTCAGCTTGCCCGGTCGCGCGGATGGCAGCGGCCAGACTGCAGCGA
>NZ_DAOLKE010000266.1:0-5010 GCF_035331805.1 Plasticicumulans sp.
CAGGCGCGCTCGACGGACTGGACGCGCTGGTCTGCGTCGCCGATCCGCTGCCGGCTGCGGCCACGGCCGATGCCATCGTCGCCGCCGCGCTCGTCGCCACGCAGCGCCTGCTCGGCAGCGCCAAGGCCGCGACCGGGCACTGGACGCGCGCGCGCACGCCGGGCTCGATCGTCGTGGTCTGCGACATCGCCGGCCTGTGCGGACGCGAGGGACTGGCGGCGAGTGCCGCGGCCTCGGGCGCGCTGCTCGGCATGGCGCGCAGCCTCGCCAAGGAACTCGGCCGCCGGCAGATCGCCGTCAACGCCGTCTGCCACGGCTTCGTCGCCGGCCTCGACACCGGCAGCGCGCTGAACGGCGCCGAGCAGCGGCTGTTCGGCGCGATGGGCCTCGGCAAGCCGGTGACGGCAGCGATGCTGGCCGCCGACGTGCTGTTCCTCGCCGGCGGCGGCCACGGCCTGACCGGTCAGGTGCTGCACGCCGATGACGGCCTGGTGATCTGACGCAGCGTCCTGATCTTTCCCCGGACCCGCCGCTGCGCTCCCGCGAGCCCCGGCGACCGGCCCCATCCCTGACACGACGGCGATCGGCAGCACGCCCCGCGCCCGGAGCGACCGCAGACATGAGCTTCCTCACCACCGAAAACGTCCACAAGCGCTACGCCCTCGGCCACGTCACGGTCGATGCGCTGCGCGGCGTCGATCTCGTGATCGGGCGCGGCGAGCGCGTGTTCCTCGGCGGCCCCTCGGGCAGCGGCAAGTCGACGCTGCTGCACCTGCTCGGCGGGCTCGATGCGCCGAGCAGCGGCCGCGTCACGCTCGACGGTCAGGATCTGGCCGCGATCGACGATGCCCGCCTCAGCGACTTCCGCGCCCGCCACATCGGCTTCGTGTTCCAGAACTTCAACCTGATGCCGGTGCTGACCGCGGTCGAGAACGTCGAATACCCGCTGCAGCTGCTCGGCGAGCGCAGGCGCACGGCCGCGGCGCGCGCGATGCTCGAAGCCGTCGGCCTCGGCGCGCAGGCCGACCAGTATCCGAACGAGCTCTCCGGCGGCCAGCAGCAGCGCGTCGCGATCGCGCGCGCACTCGTGCACCGCCCGGCGCTGCTGATCGCCGACGAGCCGACCGCGGCGCTCGACAGCACGACCGGCGCGCAGGTGCTGGAGCTGATGCTGGCGCTGTCGCGCGACACCGGCACGACGCTGGTCGTCTGCACGCACGACCGCGAGCTGCTGGCGCGCGCCGAACGCCGCGTGCTGATGCGCGACGGGCGCATCGAGCACGACAGCGGCGCGCTGCCGGCGCAGGCCGCGAACCACGCCGCGGCCGCCGCCCTGCCCGAATCCGCCTGATAGCGATCGCATCCGAACGCCCGGTCCTTTCAGCCCATTCCCCCTCGCGGGGAGGGGTTGGGGAGCGGGGGACAAGCAACGCAGTCAGGCGTGACCGGCAAGACTCCGCCTGATTCCGCCAGAACCGAATCCGACCGCCCCGAGGTCACGACCATGCCCTTCCTGCTCAAGGTCGCACTGCGCAACATCCGCCGCCACCGCCGCCGCTCGCTGGTGACGCTGGCGACCGTCGCTTCCGCCGTCATCGGCATCGTGCTGTTCGGCGGCTTCATCGAGGCCAACTACACGGGCCTGCGCGAATCGGTGATCCGCAGCCAGTACGGCCACGCGCAGATCCACGTCGCCGGCTACGAGGCCGGGCACCGCGCCGACCCGGACAAGGTGCGGCTGTCGCCGGAAAGCGCCGAGGCCGTGCGCACGCTGCTCGAAAAGGACAGGCACGTGCTGATGAGCTCGCGCCGCATCGAGTTCGCGGCGCTGCTCGGCAACGAGAAGACCAGCCAGGCGGTGATCGTGCGCGGCGTCGATCCGGACACCGAGGCGCTGATCAACTCGGCGCTGACCATCATCGCCGGCGACGAGCTGGCCGCGGACGACGCCGACGGCGTGCTGCTCGGCGAGGGCCTCGCGCAGGCGCTGAACGTGAAGCCGGGCGCGACGCTGACGATGCTCGGCAGCACCGTCGACGGCACGATGAACGCCGTCGACGTGCGCGTCGCCGGCATCTTCAGGAGCTTCGCGACCGAGTACGACGACCGCGCCGTGATGATGGGCCTGACGCGCGCCGGCGAGCTGCTCGGCACGCCGTCGGTCGATACCGTCGTCGTGCTGCTCGATGACACGGCCGCGCTCGATGGCGTCATGGAGCGCTTCGGTGCCGCCGCGAAGGACGCGGGCCTGAAGCTCGAATGGCAGACCTGGGCGCAGCTCGCTTCCTACTATCACAAGGTCGTCGCGCTCTATGACGGCTTCTTCCTGTTCATCGCGCTGGTCATCGTCGTCGTCGTGATGTTCGGCATCACCAACACCATGCTGGTGGCGGTCATGGAGCGCACCGCCGAGATCGGCACGCTGCGCGCGCTCGGCACGCGCCGCGGCGGCATCGTCCGCCAGTTCCTGACCGAAGGCGTGGTGCTCGGGACCGGCTCGGCGCTGATCGGCGTCGTGCTCGGCATCGTCGCCGCGCATGGCATCACCGCCCTGGAGATCATGATGCCGGCCCCGCCCGGCTCGTCGAAGGGCTTCCCGCTGCGCATCGAGGATGTGCCGGGCCTGTGGATCGGCTGCGTGCTCGCGGTCGCCGGCATCGCCGCCTTCGCGACGCTGCTGCCGGCCGTGCGTGCCGCCCGCCAGCCGGTCGTCACCTCGCTGCGCCACGTCTGATCCCGATCACAACGGAACACGCCGTCTTTTCAGCCCCTCCCCCTCGCGGGGGAGGGGTTGGGGAGAGGGGGATGAACAACACTGGTTCGTGTGACTGATCTGACCCCCGCCCGATACCCCCGGAGGACTCTCACCATGCTGCCCCGAATCCGTTCCCTGCACCCGCTGCGCGTCGCGCGCACTGCGCTGCTCGCCCTGCTGTTCGCCGCCGCGCTGCCGGCCACCGCCCCGGCCGCGCCCGACGCCGTGGCGCTGCTCGAACGCGCCGACGGCTACCGCAACTTCCGCGGCAAGCCGTTCGCGTTCGACCTCGGCCTGACCAGCATCGAGCCCGGCGAGTCCGAGCGTTCATTCAGGCTGCGCGCCGAGATCCTCGACCCGCACACCTCGCTGGTCAGCTACATCGGCCCGGCCACCGAGCGCGGCAAGGCGCTGCTGATGAACGGCAGCAATCTGTGGTTCTACTCGCCGTCGAGCAGCAAGCCGATCCGCATCACGCCGCAGCAGCGCCTGCTCGGCGAGGCCTCGAACGGCGATGTCGCGAGCACGGACTTTTCCGGCGACTACACGCCGGTGTGGCTGGCCAGCGAGTCCGTCGACGGCGTCGCCTGCCAGAAGCTCGAACTGACCGCCAAACCCGGCACGCTCGCGACCTACCAGAAGCTGCACCTGTGGCTGCGCAGCGACGACGCCCGCCCGGTCAAGGCCGACTTCTTCGCGCCGTCCGGCAAGCTGCTGAAGACCGCGTACTACCGCCGCTACGAGCCGGTCGCCGCCGCCGGCGGCAAGCCGCAGCTGACCGAGATCGAGATCGTCAGCGCCGCCGGCGAGGACAAGCGCACGCTGATGCGCTACGAGAACTTCTCGCTGGCCCCGCTCGCGCCCGAGCGCTTCAGCCTCAACAACCTCGGGAAATCCCGGTGAGCGCGCGCCGCCTTGCGCCCGTGGCGGCCGCTGCGCTCTGGAGTGCGAGCCCGTTCGCGCTCGCCGATTTCTCCGACTGGCCGGCCAGCGTCGAGCTGTCCTTTGAACGTGACCCGGCGCACGCCGACACGCGGCTGAACCCCGACGGCCGCATCGTCGACACGCCCGACCCCTCGACGCGCGCCGCGCTGCGCCTGCAGCCGAAGCTCGACGGCGGCGATGTCTCGCTGCGTGCCGACCTGTGGGCCGAATGGCGCGAGGAGGACTCCATCAGCGACGGCGGCCGGGTGTTCGCGCAGGAGGCGATGCTCGACCTGCGCTTCTCGCCGGCCGTGACGGTCTCGGGCGGCGTCGCGCCGTTTCGCTGGGGCACGGCCTACGTCTGGAACCCGTCGAACCCGTTCCCGGACGAGCAGCGCAACTTCACCGACCGCGCCCGCACCTGGCGCGCGCCGGGCACGCCGCAGCTCGGCCTGGAATGGACCGGCAGCGCGGACACGATCGGCGTCTACGGCGTGAGCTACCGGCCGACGACGGCGCTGTACGGCCGCCCGATCGACCTCGATCGCGAGCCGGCGGTCGCCGTGCGCTGGCGCCACCAGTTCGAGGCCGCCGACCTGACGCTGACCTTCGCGACCCCCGAACGCGAACCGTTCTTCGGCGCGGCGCTGTCGGCGACCGTCTCGGATCAGCTCGAACTGCACGCCGAGGCCGGCGTGCGCGGCAAGCGCCAGACGCTGCTGCCGGTGGCGCGCGACATCCCCGGCCCCGGCGGCACGGTGCCGCTGTACACGCTGGAGCGCGACGACGATGCCGGGCGCAGCCTGCAGTGGCTGGTCGGCGGCCAGTACACGACCGAGGGCCTGACCAACGTCATCGTCGAGTTCTACCGCAACGGCGAGGGCTACTCGGATCGTGAGTACGACCACCTGCTCGACTACGCCGACGACGCGACCGCCCGGCTCGATGACCCGCTGTTCGGCAGCGCCTACGCCGGCTATCTGGCCGGGGCCAACGCGCTGACCGGCATGATGCGGCGCAACTACGGCTTCGTGCGCCTCAGCCGCGACCGCGCCATCGGCGACTTCGACCTGCGCGGCTACTGGCGCTACGGCTTCGACGACGGCAGCAGCCTCGGCGGCGTCGCGCTGATCCACCCGCTCGGCGACAGCGCCCGCGTGCGCGCCAACCTCGAGGTCTACGGCGGCCGCGCCGACTCCGAGACCCGGCTGATCCCGAGCCGCGGCAGCGCCGTCATCGCACTCGAAATGCTGTTCTAGGCGGCTCGCCGCGCATCCCCGGAATCCACCGCCCGCGTCCGTTTCAGGACGCGGGCCGGCCCGACGCACGCC
>NZ_DAOLKE010000267.1:0-5002 GCF_035331805.1 Plasticicumulans sp.
CCGCAGGCCTGCGCGCCGCCGGCCAGCGCCCGGCGCAGCAGGAAACCGCCGACCGAGGGCTGCCCGGGGCTCGCGAGGCAGGCGCGCCGCTCCAGACGCAGGCGCTGGCCCCATTCGAGCAGGCGCAGCTCGCCGGCCGGATCGACGCGCACGTGGCTGTCGGTGCCGATGCCGAAGCTGCCGTTCAAAGCGCCATATTCGGTGGCCGGGAACAGGCCGTCGCCGAGATCGGCCTCGGTGCTCGGGCAGAGCCCGGCGACCGCATGGCTGCCGGCGAGGCGCGCCAGCTCCGTCGCATCGACGTGCGTGGCATGCACGAGGCACCAGCGCGCATCGACCGGCGCGTGCGCGAACAGCCAGTCGAGCGGCCGGCGCCCGGACCAGGCCAGGCATTCGTCGACCTCGCGCCGCTGCTCGGCGATGTGGATGTGGATGACGCTGGCGCGCGGCAGCGTCTGGAGCACCGTGCGCATGTCGGCCGCCGCGACCGCGCGCAGCGAATGCAGCGCGGTGCCGGTCACGAAGCCCTCGCGCGCGCCGTGCTCGCGCACGCGTTCGAGCAGGTGCAGGAAGTCATCGACGCCGATCGCGAAGCGCTTCTGCGCGCCGGCGACCGGGCGCTCGCCGAAGCCGCCGAGGCGGTACAGCGCCGGCAGCAGCGTCAGGCCGATGCCGGTCTCGCGCGCCGCCGCGACGATGCGCAGCGCCAGCTCCGCCGGATCGGCGTAGGCCCGGCCCCGGGCGTCGCGGTGCAGGTAGTGGAACTCGGCGACCGCGGTCCAGCCGGCCTTCAGCAGCTCGATGTAGACGCGCCGCGCCAGCGTCTGGATGTCCTCGGGGCTCAGGTGCGCGACCAGCGCGTACATGCGCTCGCGCCAGCTCCAGAAGCTCTCGTCGCGGCGCTCGGCACGCTGGGCCAGCCCGGCCAGCGCGCGCTGGAAGGCGTGCGAGTGCAGGTTGGCGAGCCCCGGCAGCACCGGACCGGCGAGGACTTCGGCGCCTTCGGCCTGCGCCGGCGGACAATCCGGCTCGACCCGGCCGAGGCAGCCGTGCGTGTCGACTTCGAGCAGCACGCGCCGGGCCCAGCCCTCGGGCAGCAGGGCGGCGGGAGCGAGATAGCGGTTCATGGCGATTCTCCTTGCGGCTGGCAGCCGGACCCGGTCCGGAATGCACGGGCGGGGGTGCGGGGGCGCGCCGCGGGTGCCAAGCTGCCTGTACCTGCATGGCATAGCCCATCCTGGCACTGCCGGAGGTCGCCGAATGCAAACCCGTCACGATCCGGACCGACTGATCCGCGCCCCGCGCGGCCCCGGGCTGCGCTGCCGCAACTGGCAGGCCGAAGCCGCGCTGCGCATGCTGATGAACAACCTCGACCCCGAGGTCGCCGAGCGCCCGTCCGAGCTGGTCGTCTACGGCGGCATCGGCCGCGCCGCGCGCGACTGGAGCTGTTACGACCGCATCGTCGCGACGCTCGAACGCCTCACCGACGAGGAAACCCTGCTGATCCAGTCCGGCAAGCCGGTCGGCGTGTTCCGCACCCACGCCGAGGCGCCGCGCGTACTGCTCGCCAACAGCAACCTCGTGCCGCACTGGGCGAACTGGGAGCACTTCAACGCGCTCGATCGCGCCGGGCTGATGATGTACGGGCAGATGACCGCCGGCTCGTGGATCTACATCGGCTCGCAGGGCATCGTGCAGGGCACCTACGAGACCTTCGCGGCGATGGCCGATGCGCACTTCGGCGGCGAGGCGCGCGGGCGCTGGATCCTGACCGCCGGCCTCGGCGGCATGGGCGGCGCGCAGCCGCTGGCGGCGACCATGGCCGGCTACAGCCTGCTCGCGGTCGAATGCGACCCGGCCCGCATCGAGGCACGCCTGCGCACGGGCTACCTCGACCGCGCCGCGGGCACGCTCGACGAGGCGCTGGCGCTGCTCGATGCCGCACGCGCCGCCGGCACGCCGGTCTCGGTCGGCCTGCCCGGCAACGCCGCCGAGGTGTTTCCGGCGCTGCTCGCGCGCGGCGTGCAGCCCGACATCGTCACCGACCAGACCTCGGCGCACGACCCGCTGCACGGCTATCTGCCGGCCGGCTGGACGCTCGCCGAATGGCAGGCACGCCAGCAATCCGGCCCCGAAGCCGTCATCGCCGCCGCCTGCGCCTCGATGGCCGTGCAGGTGCGCGCGATGCTCGGCTTCCGGGCGCGCGGGGCGGCGGTCGTCGATTACGGCAACAACCTGCGCCAGCGCGCGCTCGATGCCGGCGTCGAGGACGCCTTCGCCTATCCGGGCTTCGTGCCGGCCTATCTGCGGCCGCTGTTCTGCCGCGGCATCGGGCCGTTCCGCTGGGCGGCGCTGTCGGGTGATCCGGCCGACATCGCGCGCACCGACGCGCTCGTGCGCGAGCTGATCCCCGGGGATGCGCACCTGCACCGCTGGCTCGATCTCGCCGCCGCACGCATCCGCTACCAGGGCCTGCCGGCGCGCATCTGCTGGGTCGGACTCGGCGACCGCCACCGGCTCGGGCTCGCGTTCAACGCGCTGGTGCGCAGCGGCGAGCTGAAGGCGCCGATCGTCATCGGCCGCGATCACCTCGATTCCGGCTCGGTCGCCAGCCCCAACCGCGAGACCGAAGCGATGCGCGACGGCTCCGATGCCGTCTCCGACTGGCCGCTGCTGAACGCGCTGCTCAACTGCGCGAGCGGCGCGAGCTGGGTCAGCCTGCACCACGGCGGCGGCGTCGGCATGGGCTACTCGCAGCACGCCGGCGTCGTCATCGTCTGCGACGGCAGCGCGGCCGCCGACCGCAGGATCGCGCGCGTGCTGTGGAACGACCCGGCCACCGGCGTCATGCGCCACGCCGATGCCGGCTACCCCGAGGCCATCGCCTGCGCCCGCGCCCACCGCCTCGACCTGCCGATGCTCGGCGGGGACGAAGCATGAGCGCCCTGCCCTATGCCGAGGCGCTGTGGCTCGGCGGCCCGATCGCGACGCTCGCACCCGCCGGCGACGATCCCTGGGGGCTGCTGCCGGACGGCGCGATCGCGGTCAGCGACGGGCGCATCGTCTGGGTCGGCGCCGCCAGCGAGCTGCCGGGCGGCTTCACGGCCGCCGAGGTCCACGACCTCGGCGGGCGCTGGCTGCTGCCGGGGCTGATCGACTGCCACACGCATCTGGTCTGGGCCGGCTCGCGCGTCGAGGAATATGAGCGGCGCCTCGCCGGTGCGAGCTACGAGGACATTGCCCGGGCCGGCGGCGGCATCCTCGCCACCGTGCAGGCGACGCGCGCCGCCGATGCCGGAGCGCTGTACGCCGCCGCCGCCGCCCGGCTCGCCGATCTCTGTGCCGACGGCGTGACCACGGTCGAGATCAAGTCCGGCTACGGCCTCGATGTCGGGACCGAGCGCCGGCAGCTCGAAGTCGCGCGCCGGCTCGGACAGGAACAGCCGGTCAACGTGTACACGAGCTTCCTCGGCGCGCACGTCGTACCGCCCGAGTACAGCGGTCGCGCCGGGCTGTGGATCGCCTTCCTCGCCGATGAGCTGCTGCCCATGCTCGCCGCCGACGGCCTGGTCGATGCGGTCGATGCCTACTGCGAACCGTTCGCGTACACGCCCTCGCACTGCGAGACCCTGTTCGCCGCGGCGCGCGCGCTTGGTCTGCCGGTGCGTGTGCATGCCGAGCAGCGCTCGCGCTCGGGCGGGGCGCGCGTCGCGGCACGCTTTGCGGCGCTGTCGGCCGATCACCTCGAATACGCGGATGAATCCGACATCGCCGCTCTCGCCGCCGCCGGCACGGTCGCGGTGCTGCTGCCCGGAGCCTTCCTGATGCTCGGCGAGCGCCAGGTGCCGCCGCTCGCGGCGCTGCGCCGCCACGGCGTGCCGATCGCGCTCGCGAGCGACCTCAATCCCGGCACCTCGCCGCTGCGCTCGCCGCGGCTGGCCGCCGCGCTCGGCTGCCAGCTCTGGGGCCTGACGCCGGCCGAGGCGATCGCCGGCCTGACCCGCCACGCCGCGCGCGCGCTCGGGCTCGCCGCGACGCACGGCACGCTGGAACCCGGCAAGATCGCCGACTTCTCGATCTGGAAGGTCGAACACCCCGCCGAACTCGCCTACTGGCTCGGCGGACAGATCTGTACCGGGCGCGTGCTCGCCGGCCGCCCCGTAGCCGCAGAGGCCGACCGATGTCTTTCGATCCCGTCTACGACCTGATCCCCGGCGATCAGCCGCTGCTGATCAGCATCCCGCACGGCGGCACCCGGATCCCCGACGCGCTGCGCCCGAAGCTCGCGCCGCTCGCGCAGGCGCTGCCCGACACCGATCACCACGTGCCGCGGCTGTATGCGTTCGCGCCGGAACTCGGCATCGGCGTGCTGGCGGCGCGCTGGTCGCGCTACGCGGTCGACCTGAACCGCCCGGCCGACGACGCGCCGCTGTACGAATCCAACACCACGACCACGGGGCTGTTCACCGACGAATGCTTCGACGGCAGCCCGCTGCTGCTGCCCGGCGAACGGCCCGATCCGTGGCTGCGTGCCGACATCCTCGACGGCATCTGGCGTCCGTATCACGCCTGCCTCGCGCACGAGCTGGCGCGGCTGAAGGACCGCTTCGGCTACGCGCTGCTCTGGGACGCGCATTCGGTGCGCAGCGTGCTGCCGCGGCTGTTCGAGGGCCGGCTGCCCGATCTCTGCCTCGGCACCAACGACGGCCAGAGCTGCGACCCGGAGCTCACCGCCCGGCTGGTCGGCATCTGCGCCGCCGCGCACCGCTACACGCAGGTGCTCGACGGCCGCTTCAAGGGCGGCTGGATCACCCGCCACTACGGCCAGCCGCACGCGCACGTGCATGCCGTGCAGATGGAACTGTCGCAGGCCACGTACATGGACGAGGACGCGCCGTGGGCCTTCCGCGAGGACCTCGCCGCTGACCTGGTGCCGGTGCTGCGCACGCTGCTGGAGACGATGCTGGTCTGGGGACGGGAGCGCTACGGGGCTTCGTCATGA
>NZ_DAOLKE010000268.1:0-4998 GCF_035331805.1 Plasticicumulans sp.
GGCACGGCGCGGATCGGGCCGTCCTCGCGCTCGCCGGCCGCGAGCCGGCAGTGACCGGCATAGGCAATCATCGCGCCGTTGTCGGTGCAGAAGGCCGGGCGCGGGTAATAGGCCCGGCCGCCGCGCGCCTGCATCAGCGCGGCGAGCTGCTCGCGCAGGCGCTCGTTGGCACCGACGCCGCCGGCCACCACCAGCCGCTTCAGGCCGGTCTCGCGCAGCGCCCGCCGGCACTTCAGGAACAGCGTGTCGACGACGGCATCCTCGAAGGCACGGGCGACATCGGCCCGGTCCTCCTCGCTGCCGGAGAGGCTGGCGAGCGTGTTCAGCGCGTGGGTCTTCAGGCCGCTGAAGCTGAAATCCAGCCCCGGCCGGTCGGTCATCGGCCGCGGGAACGTGAAGCGCGCCGGATCGCCGCGTCCGGCCAGCCGCGCCAGCGCCGGTCCGCCCGGATACGGCAGGCCGAGCAGCTTGGCGGTCTTGTCGAAGGCCTCGCCGGCGGCGTCATCGATCGATTCGCCGAGGATGCGGTAGCGCCCGACGCCGGCCACGGCGACCAGCAGCGTGTGGCCGCCGGAGACGAGCAGCGCGAGGAACGGGAAGGCCGGCGGATCGGCTTCGAGCATCGGCGCGAGCAGATGGCCTTCCATGTGATGCACGCCGAGCGCCGGCACCTGCCAGGCCGCGGCCAGCGCACGCGCGAAGCTCGCCCCGACCATCAGCGCGCCGATCAGCCCGGGGCCGGCGGTATAGGCGATGCCTTCGACCGCGCCGCGTTCGAGCCCGGCGGCGGCGAAGGCCTCGTCGAGCAGCGGCACGAGCTTGCGCATGTGATCACGCGAGGCGAGCTCCGGCACCACCCCGCCATATTCGGCGTGCAGCGCCACCTGGCTGTAGAGCGCGTGCGCGCGCAGACCGCGCGCGCCGTCGTAGAGCGCGACGCCGGTCTCGTCGCAGGAGGTTTCGATGCCGAGCACGATCATCGCGGGATTGTCCGGGCGGGCGCCGGCACGACGCAAGCCGCTTTTGCAATGGTCCGGACAAAGGCTTAGACTCGCGCGCTCGCCGTTACCGGCCCAGCCCGCTGCCTATCGAGGTAACTCCTTAATGCCCGTCGTGAAAGTGAAGGAAAACGAGCCGTTCGACATCGCCCTGCGCCGCTTCAAGCGCGCGTGCGAGAAGGCCGGCATCCTTGCCGAGATCCGTGCCCGCGAGTTCTACGAGAAGCCCACCCAGGAACGCAAGCGCAAGCAGGCGGCCGCGGTCAAGCGCCACCAGAAGAAGCTCGCGCGCGAAGTCGCCCGTCGCACCCGCCTGTACTGATTCCGCTCCGGACACCCCCGCCGCATGTCGCTGAAAGCCCGCCTCACCGAGGACATGAAGGACGCGATGCGCGCGAAGGACAAGGACCGTCTCGCGACGATCCGCCTGATCCTCGCCGCGCTGAAGCAGCGCGAGGTCGACGAGCGCATCGAGCTCGACGACACGCAGGTCCTCGCCGTCCTCGACAAGATGCTCAAGCAGCGGCGCGAGTCGATCGCGCAGTTCGAGAGCGCCGGCCGCACCGATCTGGCTGAAAAGGAGGCCGCCGAGGCCGCCATCATCCAGACCTACCTGCCGGCCGCGCTGAGTCCCGCCGAACTCGATGCGCTGATCGACGCGACCATCACCGCCACCGGCGCGGCCGGCGTGCGCGACATGGGCAAGGTCATGGCCGCCATCAAGGCGCAGGCGCAGGGCCGGGCGGACATGTCCGAGGTCAGCGCCCGCATCAGGACCCGGCTCGGCGGCTGATCCCGCCCGTGCCCGATGGCCCCGAGAACCCGGCCCGGCGCCGGGTTCTCGCGTTTTCGCGGCCATTCACGCGCTAGTCTCGCTGCAACCGCGCCGCCTGGAATCACCGCATGTCCGGTCGCATCCCGCAGGGCTTCATCGACCAGCTGCTCGCCCGCACCGACCTCGTCGAGGTCATCGGCGCGCGCGTGCCGCTGAAGAAGCAGGGACGCGAATTCGCCGCGTGCTGCCCGTTCCACAACGAGAAGTCGCCGTCGTTCTACGTGAGTCCGTCCAAGCAGTTCTTCCACTGCTTCGGCTGCGGCGCCCACGGCAACGCCATTGGCTTCCTGATGGACTACGAGCATCTGGCCTTCCCGGAAGCGGTCGAGGAACTCGCGCGCAGCGCCGGAATCGAGGTGCCGCGCGAGGGCGGCAGCGCAGCGGCCGGCCAGCAGGATCAGTACGCCGAAATCCTGCACTGGCTCGCGCGCGCCGATCAGTGGTTCCGCCAGCAGCTGCGCCATCACCCGGAGCGGGCCCGGCCGATCGAATACCTGCGCGGCCGCGGCCTCGCCGGCGCGCTCGCCGCCGAGTTCGGCATCGGCTACGCGCCGCCGGAGCGCGACGCGCTGCTGCAGGCGCTGCTTGCCGAGGGCGCGACGCGCAAGCTGCTGCTCGCCGCCGGCCTGGTCGCCGAGCGCGACGGCGGCACGCTGGTCGATCGCTTCCGCGGGCGCGTGATGTTCCCGATCCGCGACCGGCGTGGACGCACGATCGCCTTCGGCGGTCGCGTGCTCGGCGACGGCCAGCCGAAGTACCTGAATTCGCCGGAAACGCCGGTGTTCCACAAGGGCCGCGAACTCTACGGCCTGTACGAGGCGCGCATGGCCGCGCGCCAGATCGGCCGGCTGGTGGTGGTCGAGGGCTACATGGACGTGGTCATGCTCGCGCAGCACGGCCTGCGCTGCGCGGTCGCGACACTCGGCACCTCGACCACGGCCGAGCACGCCGAGAAGCTTTTCCGCATCACGCACGACATCGTCTTCTGCTTCGACGGCGACCGCGCCGGACGCGAGGCCGCCTGGCGCGCGCTGGAGAACGTGCTGCCGCAGGTGCGCGACGGCCGGCGCATCGGCTTCCTGTTCCTGCCCGATGGCGAGGACCCGGATTCGCTGGTGCAGCAGGAAGGCGCCGAAGCCTTCGCCGCCCGGCTCGATGGCGCGCTGCCGCTGACCGACTACCTCGCCGAACGGCTGCGCGCGCAGGTCAACCTGAACACCGACGAAGGCGCGGCGCGGCTGATGGAACTGGCAAAACCGCTGCTCGAACGCATGCCGGATTCGCCGGCGCGCGACCTGCTGGTGCAGGCGCTCGATCGCGGCTCGGTGCTGCGCCGGCACACGCGCCTGCAGCAGGCCCCGGCCGGCGTCGGCGAGTTCCGGCGCAAGGTCGATTACCGCAAGAGCCCGGTGCGCCACGCCATCGCGCTGCTGCTCGCCGAGCCCGCGCTGGCCGCCGAGGCCGGCGAGCGATCGAGCTATGCACGGATCGATGCACCCGGCGTCGATCTCTTGCTTGAACTGATTGATATCTTCAGGGACAGCCCGCATCTACCGGCAGGTGCCGCAGTCGAACGCTATCGTGGAACCGCCCGGCAGCGGCCGCTGGAGCGCCTGCTGGCCTGGGCACCGGAGGTGCCGGCCAACGAGTTCGACTGGCAGCAGGAATTTCGCGACACGCTCGCACGCATCCGCGCGCTCGGCGACCGGCGCCGGCAGCTGATGGACCGGCTGGCGCGCGGCGAACGGCTGGAGGCCGAAGAACTCGACTGGCTGCGCAGCGTCCCGGCCGGAAACGCCGGCAGCCCCCCGCAGGAACCGTGAATTCCGAGCGGGGTCAGGAATTTGTGATGGACTTATGATATTGTGCGCGATTCGCCTCAACGGGTATCGGGCCTGCATTCGGGTGCAAGAGCAGTCATGAGCGAACAGCAGCAGTCGCAGTTGAAGAAGTTGATCGCCCGCGGCAAGGAACAGGGCTTCCTGACCTATGCCGAGATCAACGATCACCTGCCGGAAGACATCGTCGATCCCGAACAGATCGAAGACATCATCGCGATGATCAACGACATGGGCATCGAGGTCCATGAGTTCGCGCCGGACACCGACACCCTGCTGCTCGCCGAATCCCCGGTCGCCACCGATGACGAGGACGCCGCCGAGGAAGCCGCGGCCGCGCTCGCCGCCGTCGACAGCGAGTTCGGCCGCACCACCGACCCGGTGCGCATGTACATGCGCGAGATGGGCACGGTCGAGCTGCTGACGCGCGAGGGCGAGATCCAGATCGCCAAGCGCATCGAGGAAGGCATGAACCAGGTGCTCGCGGCGCTCGCGAGCTACCCGGAGACCATCGCCGAGCTGCTGAAGGAATACTCGCTGGTGCAATCCGGCGAGGCGCGGCTGGCCGATGTCATCGCCGGCTTCGTCGGTCTGGAGGAACCGGCCCCGGCCGAGCTGCCCGAAGATACCGAAGCCGCGCTGCCCGCCGTCGAGGCCGAGGCCGCCGTCGAGGAATCCGAGGACGAGGACGGCGAGACCACCGAGGCTGCCGACACCGGGCCTGATCCGGAAGAAGCCGCACGGCGCTTTGCCGAACTCGCGAGCCTGCTCGAAACCGTGACCGCCAGCATCGCCGGCGTCGGCGCCCGGCACCCCGACACCCTGGCGATGCGCCAGCAGATGTCGGATCGCTTCATGGAACTGAAGCTGGTGCCGAAGGTGCTGGAGATGCTGGTCGAGAACCTGCGCGCGCTGGTCGATCGCATCCGTGCCGAGGAAAAGATCGTCATGGACGCCTGCGTCGGCCACGCCAAGATGGACCGCAAGCTGTTCATCACCAGCTTCCCGGAGCACGAGACCAACCCCGACTGGATCGACACGCAGATCGCCGCCGGCAAGAAGTTCTCCGAAGCCCTGAAGCCGCACCGCGACACCGTGCGCTCGGCGCAGGAGCGCCTGCTCGGCATCCAGAACGAGGCCGGCCTGTCGGTCAACGAGATCAAGGACATCAACCGCACGATGTCCATCGGCGAGGCCAAGGCCCGCCGTGCCAAGAAGGAAATGGTCGAGGCCAACCTGCGCCTCGTGATCTCGATCGCCAAGAAGTACACGAACCGCGGCCTGCAGTTCCTCGACCTGATCCAGGAAGGCAACATCGGCCTGATGA
>NZ_DAOLKE010000269.1:0-4972 GCF_035331805.1 Plasticicumulans sp.
GGCGCTGCTGATCGGGCTGCTGCGGGCGTGGATGCGCGGGGCGGGCGAGGACTGATCCGCCCGCGCCCTACAGCCGGTCCCGCAGCCGGAACGCCAGCATCGCCAGCATCAGCAGCGGCACGCGCAGCCGGCCGCCGCCCGGGAAGGCCCGGTGCGGGATGCCGGCAAACACATCGAAGCGTTCGAGCTGGCCGCTGACCGCCTCGGCGAGCACGCGGCCGGCGAGGTTCGAGAGCGCCATGCCGTGGCCGGAAAAGCCCTGCGCGAACCAGACCCGGCTGCCGATGCGCCCGAAGTGCGGGGCGCGGTTGACGGTGATGTCGACGTGGCCGCCCCAGGCGTGCGTGATCGCGAGCGTGCGCGGCAGTTGCGGGAACACCGCGAGCAGGCGCCGGCGCATGCCGGCCGCGAGTCCCGGCGATTCCAGGCCGCTGTAGCTGACGCGCCCGCCGAACAGCAGCCGGTGATCGGCCGAGCGCCGGTAGTAGTCGAGCACGAAGTTGGCATCGCAGAGCGCGGCGTCCGCCGGCAGCAGCGCCGTCGCCACGTCGGCACCGAGCGGCCCGGTCGCGACGATGTAGGTGCCGACCGGCAGCACCTTCGCCGCCGGTTCCGGCGCAAGCCGTGCCGGCAGCGCACCGCCGGCGATCACGAGCTGATCGGCCTCGACCGTGCCGCCGGCCGTCACGAGCTTCGGCCGCGGCCCGGTTTCGATGCGCAGCACCGGGCTGTGCTCATGCAGCGTGACGCCGGCTGCGCGTGCCGCCTGCGCCAGCGCGCGCGTGTACGCCAGCGGCTGCAGGTGGCCGGCACCGGTGTCGAGCAGCGCGCCGCAGTAGCGCGGGCTCGCGACCAGCTCGCCGAGTTCGCCGGCGGCGAGCCAGCGCAGGCCGTCGTAGCCATAGTCGTGCGCTGCCTGCGCCTGCCAGTCGCGCAGCGCCCGCACCTGCCGCGGCTTGAGCGCGAGCGTCGCGCAGCCGTCGCGCCAGTCGCAGGCGATGGCGTGGCGGGCGATGTGGTTCTTCACGCGCGCGACCGCCTCCAGCGACCACTGCCAGAGCTGCGCGGCAGCCTCGCGCCCGAGCAGCCCGCGCAGCGTTTCCATGCCGCAGGCGTAATCGGCGAGCACCTGCCCGCCGCTGCGCCCCGAGCCGCCGGCGCCGACACACGCCGCCTCGACCAGCACCACGCGCAGACCCCGCGCCGCCAGTTCGAGCGCGGCGTTGAGGCCGGTGAGGCCGGCGCCGAGCACGGCGACATCGGCGCGCACGTCGCCGGCGAGCGCCGGGGCCGGCGGCTCGGGAGGCAGCGCGTCCTCGTACCAGGAGCGGGCGTGGGCGAGCGTGCGCATGGCGTGGATTCCCCCGGTCGGCGCATTCATCGGCGCGTTCATCGGCCTTTGCAGAAGCCGGGCAGCCGCTCGCGGTGCGCGCCTTGTTTGCGCGCGAGCCGCTCGACTAGGCTCGCGGACGGCCGCAGCCGCGGTTTCCCCGGATTCCCCGCATGAGTTCCATCAAGAGCTGGTTCAAGGACCATCAGATCGTCGAGGTCGAGGCCATCATCCCGGACATGTCCGGGGTCGCGCGCGGCAAGATCCTGCCGGCCGAAAAGTATTATCAGGACAAGGGCCTGCGCCTGCCCGAAGGCATCTTCCTGCAGACGATCACCGGCGATGCCCCCGACGATTACTACGACGTGATCAGCGCCGCCGACGGCGACATCGTGCTGCGCCCCGACCTCGACACCATCTGCCTCGTGCCCTGGGCGACCGAGCCGACCGCGCAGATCATCCACGACGCCTATTACGGCGACGGCCGCGTCGTCGACATCGCGCCGCGCCACGTGCTGCAGCGCGTGCTCAGGCTCTACGCCGAGCGCGGCTGGAAGCCGGTCGTGGCGCCCGAACTCGAATTCTTCCTGGTCAAGCCGAACACCGATTCGGATTACCCGCTGGAGCCGCCGATCGGGCGCTCGGGCCGGCGCGAGACCGGCCGGCAATCCTACGGCATCGACGCCGTCAACGAATTCGAGCCGCTGTTCGAGGATGTCTACGACTACTGCGAGAAGCAGGGCCTCGGCATCGACACGCTGATCCACGAATCCGGCGCCGCGCAGCTGGAGATCAACCTGCTGCACGGCGATGCGCTCGCGCTCGCCGATCAGGCCTTCCGCTTCAAGCGCACGATGCGCGAGGCGGCGATGCGTCACCAGATCTACGCGACCTTCATGGCCAAGCCGATGCAGCACGAGCCCGGCAGCGCCATGCACATCCACCAGAGCATCGTCGGCCTCGACGACGGCCGCAACGTGTTCAGCGACGAGGACGGCAACCCGACGCCGCTGTTCTACGCCCACATCGCCGGCCTGCAGAAGTACCTGCCGAGCGCGATGGCGCTGATCGCGCCGAACGTCAACAGCTACCGGCGCATCAACCGCACCGATGTCGCGCCGATCAACGTGCAGTGGGGTTACGACAACCGCACCGCCGCCTTCCGCGTGCCGCAGGCCAGCCCGCAGTCGCGGCGCATCGAGAACCGCGTGCCCGGCGCCGACGCCAACCCCTATCTGGCGATGGCCGCCTCGCTCGCCTGCGGCTACCTCGGCATGATCGAACGCCTGCAGCCGACCCAGCCCTGGGAGGGCAGCGCCCACGACGCGCCGTATGCGCTGCCGCGCAGCGTGCACGAGGCGCTGCGCACGCTGACGAGCTGTGACGCCCTGAAGCAGGTGCTCGGCGAGCGTTTCGTCACCGCCTTCGTCTCGGTCAAGCAGGCCGAGTACGAAGCCTTCTTCCAGGTCATCAGCTCCTGGGAGCGCGAATACCTGCTGCTGAACGTCTGAAACCCATGTCCCGCTACCGCCCGCCCGCCCCGGCCTCGTCGCCGTACATCACCCGCGCCGGCTACGAGCGCCTGAGCGCCGAGCTGCAGTTCCTGTGGAAGGTCAGACGCCCCGAGGTCACGCGCGCGGTCGCCGAGGCCGCCGCGCAGGGCGATCGCTCCGAGAACGCCGAATACACCTACGGCAAGAAGCAGTTGCGCGAGATCGACCGGCGCGTGCGCTACCTCAGCAAGCGCCTCGACGTGCTGACCGTCGTCGACCGCATCCCCGACGACCGCACGCGCGTGTACTTCGGCGCCTGGGTCGAGTACGAGACCGAAGCCGGCGAAGCCCGCGAGGTGCGCATCGTCGGCGCCGACGAATTCGACCCGGCGCAGCACTGGATCAGCGTCGACTCGCCGCTCGCCCGCGCCCTGCTCAAGCGTCAGGACGGCGACGAGGTGCGCGTGCAGCTGCCGGAGGGCGAGGCGACGGTGTGGATCGTCGGGATTCGCTACGGCGAGGGCTGAAGGTGAAGCGGCCTCGTAGGATGGGCTGACGAAGGAAGCCCATCTTTCGCGATATCGCATCAGGTTCAGGCCTCTATCCTTTGAGGCCTTTGAATTGTTCCGCTACGTCCTCTCCATGACGCACTACCGCCGAGCCCGGGCGCCGGGTGCTATCTGGTTCTTTACCGTCAACCTCGCCGAGCGTGGCAGCAACCGCTTGCTGGTCGAGCATGTCGATGCCTTGCGTCAGGCGTTCGCCTATACCCGCCGCCAGCGTCCTTTCCGGCTTGATGCCGTCGTGATCCTGCCCGATCACTTGCATTGCATCTGGTCGCTGCCGGACGGTGACAGCGATTATTCGACACGCTGGAATCTGCTCAAGGGTCATTTCTCGCGTGCATTGGAAAAATCGGAATACGTATCACCGAACCGGCGCATGCATCGTGAGCGCGGCATATGGCAGCGTCGATTCTGGGAGTACCTGATCCGGGACGAAGACGATTTCAACCACCATCTGGATTACATTCACTGGAATCCGGTCAAGCACGGATGGGCGCAGCGGGTGACTGACTGGCCGTATTCGAGTTTTCATCGGCATGTCGAGCAAGGTTTTTATTCGCTGGACTGGTGTGGCGGCAGCGATATTCAGATCGAAGGCGACCGGTAATCGGTGAGTGGCGCGAAAGATGGGCTTCCTGCGTCAGCCCATCCTACGAGATGGCATGCCGGTGTGACAAAAGCGTTTCACGTAGGATGGGCTGAGCGCAGCGAAGCCCATCTTTCGCGTTGAATACAGTTCCGGACGCCGTGCTCGCATAAAATCACGATGGCTTGGTTGTCTAGATTATTGATTGGAAGTCATCGTAGATTTTTAGCCCTGCTGAGATATTGCATCGGGAAAGTCAGAATGGAACAGCGTTGGTGCATGAATAATCTGTCGACCGAACTTCTTCAAGCCCGGCACGGATGGTGCCGTAACTGGCCGGTTGGCAGTATTCGAGTTTTCATCGAATTGTCGAGCCAGGCTTTATTCGTTGGACTGGTGCGGTGGCAGCGACCTTCTGATCGGAGGTGACCGGTAATCGATCGGCGGGTAAAGATGGGCTTCGCTGCGCTCAGCCCATCCTACGTGAAACGCTTGTGCCACACCGGCGTGCCGTCTCGTAGGATGGGCTGACGCAGGAAGCCCATCTTTACCGCCCCCGCCGGATCCGCCGCGCCGCTCCTACACTCGGCCATCGCCCATAAGCGACCGCGGAGGCAGCGATGGAGGAGTTCAGTGGTGGCATCCGCCGGGCGCTCGCCGAGGCCGCCGGGCTGGCGCTGACGCCGGTCGCCGAACATACGGCCTGCTTCGCCGCCTGGCTGAACGCGCTGCGCGACGACGACTACCACGTCTCGTTCAGCAGCCTGATGCTCGGCGTGCGCCTGCTCGGCTACGACGACTGGTTCGAGCAGCAGTGCGAAGCCGCCCTCGGCCCGCCGCCGCGCATGCTGGCGACGCTGTTCGGGGGACGGCTCGACGAGCGCACGCTCGATACCGCGCGTGCCTGCGCGGCCAGCGGCCACTGGCCGGACGAGGACTGGCCGAACGCCGCCGAGCCGGCGCCGGTCGCCGGCGTGCCGTGGCCGCGGCGCAGCGG
>NZ_DAOLKE010000270.1:0-4968 GCF_035331805.1 Plasticicumulans sp.
TCAGTGCGCCTCGTCCCAGTTCCTGCCGCTGCCGACCTCGACCAGCAGCGGCACCGACAGCTCGGCGGCGGCGCTCATGTGCGTGCGCACCTCCTTGCAGAAGGCTTCGAGCGCGGCCTCCTCGACCTCGAACACCAGTTCGTCGTGCACCTGCAGGATCATGCGCGCCGGCACGCCGGCCGCTTCGATCCAGCCGTCCACGGCGATCATCGCGCGCTTGATGATGTCGGCGGCCGTGCCCTGCATCGGCGCGTTGATCGCGGTGCGCTCGGCGGCGGCGCGGCGCGCGGGGTTCTTCGAGTTGATTTCGGGCAGGTACAGGCGCCGGCCGGACACGGTTTCGACGTAGCCGCGGGCGGCGGCCGAGCGGCGGGTTTCGTCCATGAAGGTCTTCACGCCCGGATAGCGCGCGAAGTAGCGGCTGACGTAGTCCTGCGCGGCGCCGCGTTCGATGCCGAGCTGGCGGGCGAGGCCGAAGGCGCTCATGCCGTAGATCAGCCCGAAGTTGATGGCCTTGGCGGCCCGGCGCTGGTCGGGCGCGACCTGCTCCAGCGTCAGGCCGAACACCTCGGCGGCGGTCGCCCGGTGGATGTCGTCGCCGCGCGCGAAGGCGGCGAGCAGCGCGGCGTCGCCGGACAGGTGCGCCATGATCCGCAGTTCGATCTGCGAATAGTCGGCGGCAACCACGCAGCAGCCCGGCTCGGCGATGAAGGCCGAGCGGATGCGCCGGCCGGCGTCGGTGCGCACCGGGATGTTCTGCAGGTTCGGGTCGGAGGACGACAGCCGGCCGGTGCTCGCGACCGCCTGGTGATAGCTGGTGTGCACGCGGCCGGTGACCGGGTTGACGAGTTCGGGCAGGCGGTCGGTGTAGGTGCCGCGCAGCTTGCTGAGCGAGCGGTGTTCGAGGATCACCTTCGGCAGCGCGTGGCCGTCCTCGGCGAGTTCGGCGAGCACTTCCTCGTCGGTCGAGGGCTGGCCGGTCGGGGTCTTCTTCTTCACCGGCAGCTGCTGGCGCTCGAACAGGATGCTCTGCAGCTGCTTCGGCGAGCCGAGGTTGAAGGGCTGGCCGGCGAGATCATGGGCCTCGCGTTCGAGTTCGAGCAGGCGCTGCGCGAACTCGGCGCTCATGCGCCGGAGCCCGGCGTGATCGATGCGCACGCCGCGCCGCTCCATGCGCGACAGCACCGGCACCAGCGGCATCTCGATGTCGCGGTAGATGCCCATCAGCGCCGGCACTTCGGCGAGCTTCGCCGACAGCGCCAGGTGCAGGCGCAGCGTCACGTCGGCGTCCTCGGCCGCGTAGGGGCCGGCGTTCTCGATCGGCACCTGCTCGAAGCCGATCTGCTTCGCGCCCCGGCCGGCAACGTCCTCGTACTTGATCGTCTTTTCATCGAGGTACAGCGCCGCCAGCGAGTCCATGTCGTGGCGCGTGGCGGTGGCATCGAGCACGTAGCTTTCGAGCATGGTGTCGTCGGCCAGCCCGGCGAGCGCGATGCCGTGGTTGGCGAGCACGTTGATGTCGAACTTCGCGTGCTGGCCGATCTTGCCCTTGTGCGGGTCTTCGAGCAGGGGCCTGAGGCGCGCCAGCACGCTGTCACGGTCGAGCTGATCCGGCGCACCGGGATAGACGTGCGCGAGCGGCACGTAGGCGGCGCGCTGCGGCTCGATCGCGAAGCTGACGCCGACGATGCGCGCGCGCATGTAGTCGAGCGCGTCGGTCTCGGTGTCGAACGCGAAGGCATCGGCGGCTTCGAGCCGGGCGAGCCAGCCGGCGAACGCGGCCTCGTCGAGCACGGTTTCGTAGTCGCGTGCCGGAGAAGGCACCGGGGCCGGCGCGGCTTCGGCGGCCGGGGCGCTGTCGGCGGCACCGGCAACCGGTTCGCCGGCAGCGTCGAGCTCCTTCAGCCAGGTGCGGAATTCCAGCCGCTCGTACAGCGTGCGCAGCGTGGCGCGATCGGGCGGCTGCGGGGCGAGGGCTTCGAGGCCGAACGGCAGCGGCACGTCGCAGCGGATGGTCGCGAGCTGCCGGGCCAGGTCGAGCTGCGCCAGATGCGCGCGCAGCGCCTCGCCGGCCTTGCCCTTGATGCCGTCGGCCCCGGCGACGAGCGCCGCGAGCGAGCCGTGCTCGGCGAGCCACTTCGCGGCCGTCTTCGGGCCGACGCCGGGCACGCCGGGGATGTTGTCGACCGAATCGCCCATCAGCGCCAGCAGATCGACGATGCCCGCCGGCGGCACGCCGAACTTGGCGATGACGCCGTCGTGATCGAGCACGGTTTCCTGGCCATCGCGCTTCATCGTGTCGAGCAGCGTGATGCGCGCATCGACGAGCTGCGCGAGGTCCTTGTCGCCGGTGGCGATGACGACGGACTCACCGGCCGCGGTGGCGGCGCGCGCCAGCGTGCCGATCACGTCATCGGCCTCGACGCCGGGCTCGCAGAGCAGCGGCAGGCCGAGTGCGCGTACCAGCGCGTGCAGCGGTTCGATCTGCGCGCGCAGCTCGTCGGGCATCGGCGGACGGTGGGCCTTGTAGGCGGGATAGATCGCGTCGCGGAAGGTCGGGCCGCTGGCGTCGAACACCACGGCGATGCGCGAGGGCGCGAGGCGCGTGACGAGGTTGCGCAGCATCGCGATGACGCCGCGCACGGCGCCGGTCGGCTCGCCGCGCGCCGTCGACAGCGGCGGCAGCGCATGGAAGGCGCGGTACAGATACGAGGAGCCATCGACGAGCAGTACGGTCATGGGCAGGAGGCTCGCGCGCAGCGGCATAAGCTGGAGTTGGAGGAAGCGGGCGCGGACTGCGCGCACGGCGGCCGGTCCGGCCGCACGGCGAAGCCTGACGCCCGACGAGATCAAAAACGAAAATCACCCCGGAGCAGCGCGATGTCCCCCGAGAACAAGCAGTCCCATCCCGGCATGGCGCCGGTCAACGACGCGCTGCTGACGCGCGAGTCGTGGAAGATCTTCCAGATCATGGCCGAGTTCGTGGAAGGCTTCGAGCGTCTGGCGCGCATCCGGCCCTCGGTCAGCATCTTCGGCTCGGCGCGCACGCAGCCCGGCCACCCGTACTACGTGCTCGCCGAGCAGATCGGCCTGCTGCTGTCGGACGCCGGCTTCTCGGTCGTCACCGGCGGCGGGCCGGGGATCATGGAGGCCGGCAACAAGGGCGCCTATGCCGGGCGTTCGCCGTCGATCGGCCTGAACATCCAGCTGCCGCACGAGCAGCTCGGCAACCCGTACCAGAACATCGCGCTGAGCTTCCGGCACTTCTTCTCGCGCAAGGTGATGTTCGTGAAGTACGCCTCGGCCTACGTCGTGCTGCCGGGCGGCTTCGGCACGCTCGACGAGATGGCCGAGATCATGACGCTGGTGCAGACCGGCAAGACCCGGCGCATCCCGATCATCCTCGTGCACAGCCCGTTCTGGTCGCCGCTGCTCGCGTGGTTTCGCGACACGCTGGTGCCCGAGGGCATGATCGATGGCGGTGATCTGGAACTGCTGCAACTTGTGGACGATCCGCAGCAGGTCGTCGATGTTATATTTTCCCACTACGAGAGCCGGGGCTTCGAACCTTCGGCCGAGGAGCAGGAAATCCTGCTCGACCTGTAGAATCCCACGCCCTTCCTTCCCGATCGCCAAGGATCAGAGATGATGCGCAGCCTGCTGCTGTCCGTTCTGCTGCTCGCCGCCGCCGGCCCGGTCGCGCTGGCCGCCGATGAACCCGCCCCGAAGCCGCCCGAGCTGAGCCCGCTGCCGGAAAGCGGCGTCGACGAACAGCCGGTGCCGGACGTGACCATCACGCGCCGTGCCGAGGACACCGTCGCCGAGTACCGCATCAACGGCCGGCTGTACATGATCAAGGTGACGCCGAAGAAGGGCCTGCCCTACTTCCTGATCGACAGCGACGGCGACGGCAACCTCGAAACCCGCCACAACGACCTCGATCCCGGCATCGCCATCCCGAGCTGGGTGCTGCTGCGCTGGTGAGCGCGCTACCCTGAGAGCCGATCCCGAGGCCCCGTCCGCGTACGGGGCCTCTTGCTGTCCAGCCGCCCGCAAAGTACCTGCCATGTCCGTCTACACCCCGGTCGATCGCGCCCAGCTCGAAACCTTCCTCCGCGACTACGACATCGGCGACTACGTCGCGCATCGCGGCATCAGCGAAGGCATCTCGAACACCAACTACTTCCTGACCACGACCCGCACCGAGGTCGTGCTGACGCTGTTCGAGCTGATCGGCTTCGAGGACGTGCCGTATTACCTCGACCTGATGGCCTGGCTCGCGGCCCGCGGCGTGCCGGGCGCGAACCCGGTCGCCGACCGTCAGGGGCATTACATGAAGCCGCTGGCCGGCAAGCCGGCGGCGCTGGTGCACAAGCTCGCCGGCGGCGGCCTGCACGGCACGCCGAGCCTCGCGCAGTGCCGCGAGATCGGCCGCGCGCTCGCGCAGCTGCATCTGGCCGGCGAGGGCTTCCCGCAACGGCGCGACAACGACCGCGGCCCGCGCTGGTGCCAGAGCGCCGCCGAGCGCGTGCTGCCGCTGCTCGATCGCGTCGAGGCGCATCTGCTGAACGACGAACTCGCGGCGCTGACCGAACACCCGCGCTCGCGCCTGCCGCAGGGCACGATCCACGCCGATCTGTTCCGCGACAACGCACTGTTCGACGGCGACCGGCTCTGCGGGCTGATCGACTTCTACTACGCCTGCACCGACGCGCTGGCCTTCGACGTGGCCGTCACCGTCAACGACTGGTGCACGCAGCCCGACGGCACGCTGGATCGCGAACGCGCCGCGGCGCTGTACGACGCCTATGCGGCGCTTCGGCCGTTCAGCGAAGCCGAACGGGCCGAATGGCCGCGCGTGCTGCGCGCCGCGGCGCTGCGCTTCTGGCTGTCGCGGCTGGTCGACAAGCTGTTCCCGACGCCCGGGGAACTCACGTTCATCAAGGACCCGGACGCCTTCAAGCACAT
>NZ_DAOLKE010000271.1:0-4962 GCF_035331805.1 Plasticicumulans sp.
CCGACGTGATCGACGAGATTCCGTCCGCGTACAAGGACATCGACGCGGTGATGCACGCGCAACGCGATCTGGTCGAGGTCGTGCACACGCTGAAGCAGCTCGTCTGCGTGAAGGGCTGAGCGCCGGGCGCGGTGACGGGCGGCAGTCCCGCCACCGCGCCTTCACCGCCGGCCTGAAAGCGTGCACCAGTCGCCGTGCTCTCGCTCCCGCCCCAGAATCACCCGACACAAGGCTCTGAAAGGACAACCGCCATGCGACCGTCTCTGGCTCTGGCCTCGAACCGTGAAGCCGCCCGTGCCGCGGTACTTCGCTACCGCACGACCAATCTGCGCGTGTTCGGATCGGTGCTGCGCGGCGAGGACCGCGAAGGCAGCGATCTCGATCTGCTGGTCGATCCGCTGCCCGGCACGACGCTGTTCGATCTCGGTGGCCTGCAGGTCGAGCTGGAAGACCTGCTCGGCGTGCCGGTCGACCTGCTGACACCGGGTGACCTGCCCGAGCACTGGCGAGCCGCGGTGCTGGCCGAGGCCCGGCGGGTATGAAACCGCAGAGCGCCATTGATTACATCGACCATATCCTGCAGGCCGCCAGACTGGCCTGCGAATACGTGGACGGCTGGGAACGGGAGCAGTTTTTCAAGGATCGCCGCACACAGCAGGCGGTGATCCTGAATCTGATCGTGATCGGAGAAGCCGCCACCCGCCTGATGCAGGAATATCCGCAAATCATCGAGCGCTTTCCGGAAGTTCCCTGGCGCAGCATGAAGGGCATGCGCAACCGGATTGCCCACGGCTATTTCGAAATCAACCTGCAGATCATCTGGGATACGGTCCGGACGGCATTGCCGGCGCTGATCGGCCAACTGGAAGCATTGCGATCGGCGCAGGGGAATGATGGCAATCACACGGGACCAGACACCTAATGCAGGGGTTTCGCTTCCTCCCGATCCTTTCCCACCAGCGACGAGCAAATGAAAACGAAGCGTCCCGGTGCGATCAGCATGGCAGATCCATGCATTACAAACGATGCCGGACCAGTGCCTCCACCAGACACCTGATGAACAAGAATTCGCGCTCCATTTCCTGCCGGTGCCATTCGGACCGGCCAGGTCGGGCATGACTGGACCATCCGGATGAACACCGAAATCACCTCTCCCCCCGCCCCCCGCATCATCGCCGCCCCCGACAGCTGGATCGAAGGCGCCGCCGTGCAGCAGCTCGAAGCCGTGGCCGCGCTGCCCGGCATGCAGCGCGCGGTCGGCATGCCCGACCTGCACCCCGGCAAGGTCACGCCGATCGGTGCGGCGTTTGCGAGCGTCGGGCTGATCCATCCGGCGCTGGTCGGCAACGACATCGGCTGCGGCATGGGCCTGTGGACGACGGAGCTGAAGCGCGCGAAGGCGAAGCCGGCGGCGCTGGCCGGGCGGCTGCACGGGCTCGACGGGCCGTGGGATGGCGATACCGCCGCGCGCCTCGCCGCCGCGGGACTGGCGCCGACCGCGTGCGATGCCGCGCTCGGCACCATCGGCGGCGGCAATCACTTCGCCGAGCTGCAGGCGATCGAGGCGATCCACGATGCGCCGGCCGTCGCCGCGCTCGGGCTGGAGGCCGAGCGCCTGCTGCTGCTCGTACACAGCGGCTCGCGCGGCCTCGGTGAACACATCCTGCGCGCGCACGTCGAGCGCCACGGTCACGCGCCGCTGGCCGCCGACAGCGACGACGGCCGGGCGTATCTCGAACAACACGAGCACGCCCGGCGCTGGGCGATCGAGAACCGCGCGCTGATCGCCGCGCGCATCAGCGACTGCCTGCGCACCACCGGCGAGCGCCGGCTCGATGTCTGCCACAACAGCGTCTCGGCCGCGCTCGTCGACGGCTGCGCCTGCTGGCTGCACCGCAAGGGCGCCGCGCCCGCCGATGCCGGGCCGGTGGTCGTGCCGGGTTCGCGCGGCAGCTTCAGCTATCTGGTGCAGCCGGCGCCCGACAGCGAGGCGACGCTGTATTCGATCGCGCATGGCGCCGGGCGCCGGTGGAAGCGCAGCGACACGCGCGCGCGGCTGCAGCGGCGCTTCACGGCCGATGACCTGACCCGCACCGCGCTCGGCAGCGAAGTGGTCTGCGAGGACCGCGAACTGCTCTACGAGGAAGCCCCGCCGGCCTACAAGGACATCGACACGGTGATCCGCGACCTCGTCGATGCCGGGCTGGCGCGCGTGCTGGCGGTGCTGCGCCCGCTCGTCACCTACAAGCTGCGCGCGCGGGTGCGGGCATGAACGCCGCCGGTGGCTGGCTGCAGCTCAGCAGCGGGCGCGGCCCGGCCGAATGCGGCTGGGTGATCGCGCAACTGCTGCCGAAGCTCGTCGCCGCCGCCACGGCCGCCGGGCTGACGGCGAAGCTGCTCGACAGCAGCCCCGGCCCGCTGCCCGGCACGCTGGCATCGGCGCTGCTCGCCGTCGACGGCGAAGGCTTCGAGCCGTTCGCGCGCGACTGGACCGGCAGCGTGCAGTGGATCGGCGCGAGCCCGTTCCGGCCGGCGCACAAGCGGCGCAACTGGTTCGTCGCCATCGACCGGCTCGATGCGCCGCGCGAACTGCCGTGGCGGGCCGATGACGTGCGCGTCGAGACGCTGCGCGCCGGCGGCCCCGGCGGCCAGCACGTCAACCGCACCGACAGCGCCGTGCGCCTGACCCACCGCCCGAGCGGCCTGCAGGTGCTGGCGCGCGAGGAACGCTCGCAGCACCAGAACCGCCGCCTCGCCGAACAACGCCTCGCCGCGCGGCTGGCCGCCCTCGCCCGCACCGATCGCAGCGACACCGACGCCGAACGCTGGCGCTGCCACGACCGCCTGATCCGCGGCAACGCCCGGCGCGTGTTCGTCGGCCCGGGCTTCGACGAGCGCGGCTGACGGACCGGCACGGCACATCCGGCACGGCACATAGATAAGGAACCGATCCGATGTCATCCGATTTCCTGCTGATCGACGGGGCCGCCGGCGAAGGCGGCGGACAGATCCTGCGCAGTGCGCTCAGCCTGTCGATGCTGAGCGGCCGTGCCTTCCGCATCGAGCGCATCCGCGCCGGCCGCGAGCGGCCCGGCCTGCTGCGCCAGCACCTGACCGCCGTGCAGGCTGCCGCCGACCTCTGCGCTGCCGAAGTCGAAGGCGCGCAGGCCGGCAGCCAGACGCTCGCCTTCCGCCCCGGCCCGATCCGTGCCGGCGACTGGCACTGGTCCATCGGCACCGCCGGCTCCTGCACGCTGGTGCTGCAGACCGTGCTGCCGGCGCTCTGGCACGCGCCCGCTCCGAGCCGCGTGCGCATCGAGGGCGGCACGCACAACCCGGCCGCGCCGCCGGCCGACTTTCTGCAGCGCGCCTGGCTGCCGTTGCTCGCCGGCATCGGCCTGCACGCCGATCTCAGGCTGCTGCGCCACGGCTTCTACCCCGCCGGCGGCGGCGCCATCGAAGTCACGGTGACGCCGGCCGCCACGCTGACGCCGCTGCGACTCGAACAGCGCGGCACGCTGCGCAGCACCGGTGCCGAAGCCCTGTTCGCGGCCCTGCCGGCCGGCATCGCCGAACGCGAACTCGCCGAAGTGGCCCGCCGCCTCGGCTGGCCGGCGGAAAGCCTGAAGCTGCGCGGCCTGCCGGCCGAGCGCGGCCCCGGCAACGCGCTGCTGCTGACGCTCGAACACGAGGCGCTGACCGAGGTGTTCACGGCCTACGGCGAGCGCGGCGTCAGCGCCGAAACCGTCGCCCGCCGCGTCAGCAACACCGCCGCGCGCTATCTGGCCAGCCGCGCCGCGGTCGGCCCGTATCTGGCTGATCAGCTGCTGCTGCCGCTGGCGCTGGCCGGCGGCCACTTCACGACCGTCGAACCCTCGGCGCACACGCGCAGCAACCTCGACGTGATCCGCCAGTTCCTGCCCGATCTGCGCATCGGCTTCGACGAGATCGGCCCGGACCTCTGGCGCATCCACGCCGCCCCGCCGGCCTGAATCCCCCGCCCCGCAGCCGCTCGCTGCCACGCAGGCAAGCGCGAGCCCTGCCGATGCACGCATGCCTGCCGGCGATGCCGACCTCGCTGCCGCGCAGCGATGGATGCTTGCGCCGGATGGGTGGGCCGATGGCGCGCAGGGAAACGCCGATGGCGTGGATGGAAGTGCCGATGGCGCGCATGAAAGCGTGCATGCCGCGCAGCGATCGATGCCTGCGCCGCATCGATGGCTGCCTGAGCTGCAGGGGCCGGGCTTGCCGGCGGACGCAAGTGCAAGCCGCGCGCACGCATCCGCAAGGCTTTTTCATGGGTCCGCAAGCCGCGCGGCAAGGTCCGCAAGGCTTGCGCATAGGTCGATGCCTGCGGCGGCAAGCTCCGCAAGTCTTTTCGATAGCTCGATGCCTGCCGGCGCAGGCAAGTGCAAGCCGCGCGGCAAGGTCGGCAAGCGTTTCGGATAGGTCGATGCCTGCGGCGGCAAGGTCCGCGAGCGTTTTGCCAAGGTCCGCAAGTCTTTCGGATAGCCCGTAGGCTGGGTTGACGCAGGAAACCCAGCGACCGCGGCGATGGCGATCCCCCGCTGCCTCCAACGCCTGCGAAGCTGGGTTTCGTTCCTCAACCCAGCCTACGAGCTTCGTAGGATGGGCTGACGAAGGAAGCCCATCTTCCGCGCGATGCACGCGACAGATGGGCTTCGCTGCGCTCAGCCCATCCTACGAGTTCTGCCGGACTTGCTCCCACAAGGACCGGATGGCTGTTCTGGCCTCTGGATCATCGATCTGCTGCAGCAGAGCTTCGAGCGCCGGCTCGTCGAGCTGTTGCAGGAACGCTCCGATGTCCAGTTGAGTTCCAGCCGCAGATTCATCCGCCGCCGGCGGTTCCGGCAGGTTCTCGCCCCGCGCCTGCGCCAGCACGCTTGCGAATGCCGGCAGCACCACCGCCCGGCCGTCGAGCCGGCATTGCGCGTCGTCGAG
>NZ_DAOLKE010000272.1:0-4862 GCF_035331805.1 Plasticicumulans sp.
CTGGCCGCTGCCGAGCGCGCCGCGCTCGGCGAGGCCTTCGCCGCGGTGTTCGTGGCTGCGGCCGGGCTGCTGCTGCTCGGCCTGCTGCTGTGGTCGCGCGTCGTCGAACGGCCGCTGCGCGGGGCGGACGCTGCGCCGGTCAGCGCCGAAACCTGAACCGGGCAGCGCACCGGCTCAGCGATAGCCTTCCTCGCGCAGCACCTGCTGCACGGCCGGCCGCGTGCGCAGGCGCTCGAAGTGCGTGCGGCAGTGCGCCGGCAGCGGCAGGCCGAGGTGATCGGCCCAGAACTCGACGTAGAACAGCGCGGCATCGGCGATCGAGAAGGTCTCGCCGACCAGCCAGTCGCGGCCGCCGAGCTGTACCGCGAGCAGCGCGAAGCCTTCGGCGACGATCTCGCGCCCGCGCGCCTGCACGGCCGGCTGCAGCGCCGGGTCGGTCGTGTAGGCATCGGTCGTGAAGATGCGCGTGAAGCCCTGACCGTGGATCGTGCCGGTCACGTAGTCGAGCGCTTCGAGCACCCGCGCCACGGCGGTTTCTTCGGCCGGCAGCAGCCCGGCCTTCGGGAAGCGCCGCGCCAGCCAGTACGCGATTGCGGTGAAGCCGGCGAGCGCGCTGCCATCTTCGAGGCGCAGCGCCGGAATCGTGCCGCGCGGGTTGATCGCCAGATACGCCGGCTGGCGATGCTCGCCCTTCGGCAGGTTGACGATGTGCGCGGCGAAGGGCACGCCGATCTCTTCGAGCAGGATGTGGATGCCGGTCGAGCACGAACCGGGCGTCATGTACAGCGTCAGCGGCAAACGGTTCATGGCGGTCACCGGCAGCGGGATTCAGGGGGACGATCGGAGGCGGCGGCAGCGACGGCGAGCGCCCCGAGGGACGGCAGGCATGCGCCCGGCCTCACAGCCGCCCCCGCTCGTCGCGCAGCGCGAACGCCGGCAGGCGCAGGCCGATACCCTTCGTCAGCCCGATCGCCTGGAAGCGCTCGCCCATCTCGCCGGGCAGCGTCAGCAGCTTGACCTGACGCACGGCCTCGACGTGGCGCGGCAGGTCTTCGGGATCGACCTCGGCGAGCAGCGCTTCCAGGCCGCAGCCGAACAGGAACCAGGCCTGCGCGCAGTAGCCGGCGACCTCGAAGCCGGCGGCGAGCGCGGCATCGGCGACGGCGGTGAAATCGACGTGCGCGGTCAGGTCCTGAAGCCCCGGCCAGACCAGCGCGTCGTCGTGGGCGCGGTGGCGGTAGTGGCACAGGAAGGTGCCGCGCGCGCGCGACGGGTGGTAATAGGCGCGGCGCGGGTGGCCGTAGTCGATCAGGATCGCGGCCCCGGCGGCGAGCGTCTCGCCGAGGCTCGCAAACCACGCCGGCAGCGCCGGATTCCATTCCGATTCGTAGCCCTCGGCGAGCGGCCCGACCGCGGCCTCGATCGCCGCGACCGCGGCCCGGCAGCCGGCATCGGCGGGGCCGGCGACCAGTTCGAAGCCGGTTGCGGCATCACCGCGGACGTACAGCTCCTGCGGGCCGTCGGCGCCGATGCGAAAGCGCCGCACCGGCATCGCATCGAGCAGTTCGTTGCCGAGCACGACACCGCGCAGGCTGCCGGCCGGCGGCAGTGCATCGAGCCATTCGACGCGATCGAGCAGCGCCGGCACCTTCGCGGCCAGCGTCGCGCGCTGGCGTTCGCGCAGCTCGGCGCTGGCATCGAGGATGCGGTAGCGCCCGGGCAGGCAGTCGAGCCGCGCCAGTTCGGCGAGCACGCCGGCGGCCATCGTGCCGGTGCCGGCGCCGAATTCGAGCACGTCGCCACCGCCGAGTGCGGCGAGCACCGGCGCGCCGGCACGCGCCAGACAGCGCGAGAACAGCGGCGAGAGCTCCGGCGCGGTCGTGAAATCCCCGCCGGCGCCGAACTTGCGGCTGCCGGCGGCGTAGTAACCGAGGCCGGGCGCGTACAGCGCGCGCTGCATGTAGTGATCGAAGCGCAGCCGCCCGCCGGCAGCGGCGATGTCGGCGGCGATCTGATCGACCAGCCGGGCGCAGACAGCCAGCGCCTCGGATGAGGGCGCCGGAAAATCGGCGAGGGAGCGTTCGAAGGCGCGCATGGAGCTTTCCGCAGCGGGCACAAGTCGGCGAAGCTAGCCGCAACCGACTGCGCGAGGGGGCGAGGGCCGTGGAGGATATCACCGGGGATGCACGCGTCGCGCTGGTCACCGGCGCAGCGCGCCGGGTCGGCGCCGAGATCGTGCGCACGCTGCACGCGACCGGCTGGCGCATCGCGCTGCACTACCGCAGCGCCGCCGCCGAGGCCGAGACGCTCGCTTCCGAACTGAACGCCCGGCGCACGGCCTCGGTCGCGACCTTCGCCGCCGACCTGCTCGACACCGCGGCGCTGCCCGGGCTGGTCGAGGCGGCGGCGACGGTCTGGGGCCGGCTCGACCTGCTGGTCAACAACGCCTCGTCGTTCTACGCGACGCCGGTCGGGCAGGCGACCGAGGCGCACTGGGACGATCTGGTCGGCTCGAACCTGAAGGCACCGTTCTTCCTGAGCCAGGCCGCGGCGCCGTGGCTGCGCGCGCACGAGGGCTGCATCGTCAACATCGTCGACCTGCACGCCGGCCGGCCGATGGACGAGCACCCCATCTACTGCGCCGCCAAGGCAGGCCTGGCCTCGCTGACGCGCTCGCTGGCACGCGAACTGGCCCCGGAGGTGCGCGTCAACGGCATCGCGCCGGGCGCGATCCTGTGGCCGGAGCACTCGATCGACGCCGGCGAGCGCGAGCGCATCCTCGGGCGCGTGCCGCTCGGGCGCGCCGGTTCGCCGGCCGACATCGCGCGCACGCTGCTGTTCCTGGTGCAGTACGCGCCCTACGTGACCGGGCAGATCATCGCCGTCGACGGCGGGCGCACGACCGGCGTCTGAAGCCGGGTCGGGGTACACTCGCCGGCTCTGTGCCGCATGCCCCGTTGTGAGGAAGTCCCCCGATGCGCCGTCCGACGCTCGCCGCGCTCTGCCTGCTCTGCACCCTGCTCACGCTGCTGCCGGTCGCCTCCGCGCCGGCGAAGACCGTCCGCTACGTCAGTGACAGCCTCGAAGTGCCGCTGCGCGCCGGCGCCAGCCTGCGCCACCGGATCGTGCGCATGCTGCCGAGCGGCACGCAGGTCGAGGTGCTGGAGACCGACACCGACAAGGGTTTCGCGCTGGTGCGCACGGCCGATGGCACCGTGCAGGGCTGGCTGCCGAACCAGTACCTGATGGAAACGCCGTCGGCGCGCACGGCCCTCGGCACCATGCAGACCGAGTTCGATCGCGTGCGCTCCGAGAACGCCAGCCTCAAGGAACGCCTCGACACGCTGACCACGCAGAAGGTCGATGCCGAGACGAGCTTCTCGCAGCTGTCCTCCGACAACCACCGGCTGGCGCAGGAACTGGCGACGATCCGCAGGACCGCCGCCAACGCCATCGCCATCGACCAGCAGAACAAGGACCTGCAGGAGCGCGTCGTCAACCTGGAGCGCGAGCTGCAGATCGTGCAGCAGGAGAACCAGTCGCTGGCCGATCGCAGCAACAGGGACTGGTTCCTGCTCGGGGCCGGCGTGCTGGTCTCGGGCGTGCTGGTCGGGCTGATCCTGCCGCGGCTGCGCGTGCAGCGGCGCAGCCGCTGGGGCGAGCTCTGAGCGAATCAGCCGCCGGCGGCGCTGCGCTCGATGCGCACGCCGACGGCGCGCGCACCGCGCACCGCCGCCGGCTTGGTCAGCGTCAGCCGCAGCCACGGCACGTGGAACTCCGTGATCAGCAGCTCGGCGATGCGCTCGGCGAGCGTCTCGACCAGTTCCCAGCGCTCGCCGCCGACGTAGGCGCCGAGGCGCGTGGCGACCGCCATGTAGTCGAGCGCATCCTCCAGCGCACCGCTGGCGGCGCTGCGGCGCACGTCGGTGCCGAGTTCGAGGTCGAGGACGATGGTCTGGCGGATGCCGCGCTCCCATTCGTAGACGCCGATCGTGGTCTCGATGCTCAGGTCGCGGATGAAGATGATGTCCATTCGCCGGCTCGGTGGCTTTTGCGAGAAGATCCATGATCGCCGGAAACGACCGCCAATGCTCCCCCGCGCATCGCCGCCGCAGGAGCGCCGGCCATCGCCGTCCGTGTTCCTCCTTCCCTGCGGCTTCCCGCCGCCTCCCAGGACTCCTGCTCCGCCCATGACCAGCGCCCTGCTCTGCCTCGTGTTCGCGTATCTGTGCGGCTCGGTCTCGACCGCGATCCTCGTCTGCCGGCTCATGGGCCTGCCCGATCCGCGCTCGGAGGGCTCGCGCAACCCCGGCGCGACCAACGTGCTGCGCATCGGCGGCAGGAAGGCCGCCGCGATCACGCTGGCCGGTGACTTCCTGAAAGGGCTGATCCCGGTGGTGGTCGCGCGCGCCTTCGGGCAGGGGCCGGAAGTGCTGGCGGCGACGGCGTTCGCGGCCTTCCTCGGCCATCTGTACCCGGTGTTCTTCGGCTTCCAGGGCGGCAAGGGCGTGGCGACCGCGCTCGGCGTCATGGTCGGGCTGTCGTGGCAGGTGGCGCTGGCCGCGCTCGCGACCTGGCTGGTGATCGCGCGGGTCTGGAAGATTTCCTCGCTCGCGGCACTCGGCGCCGCGACGCTGTCGCCGCTGTACGCGCTGCTGTTCGGCCTGCCCGGGGCCTACGCGCTGGCGCTGCTGCCGATGGTCGCGCTGCTGCTGTGGCGCCACCGCGAGAACATCCGCCGCATCCGCGCCGGCACCGAAAGCCGCATCGGCGACAAGAAGAAGACCTGATCCGGCCCCGGCTACGCGAGGGCCGGCGGCGGCTGCAGCGCATCGAGCGGCCAGCGCGGCACGGCGCGGATC
>NZ_DAOLKE010000273.1:0-4850 GCF_035331805.1 Plasticicumulans sp.
CTGGGCGGCGATCAGCGGTGCCTGCGGGGCGGCGTTCGCGGCCTGAGGCCGGGCCTCAGGCGGCCGGAGCCGAAGCCGGGCTGTCGCCGGCGGCGGCTTCGGCCAGCAGTTCCGGCCGGTGCAGCGCAAAGCCCTGCACGTCATCGACGCCGAGCGCGGCGAGCGCCGGCAGCAGCGAGGCGTCCTCGACCCATTCGGCGACGACGCGCAGGCCGCGCAGCCGGGCGAGGCGGCAGAGGGCCTCGATGATCACCGGGCTGATCGGGTCGCTTTCGAAGTCGCGCACCAGCCGGCCGTCGATCTTGACCACCTGCACCGGCAGATCGGCGAGATAGCCGAAACTCGCGACGCCGGCGCCGAAGTCATCGAGCGCGAAGCACCAGCCGTCGGCGGCGAGCGTGCGCACCGCCGGCAGGGCGAACTCGAAGCGTTCGAGCGCGTGGCGCTCGGTGATCTCCAGACAGAGCCGGCCGAGGTCCAGGCCGTGGCCGGCGATGAGCGCCTTCAGCCAGTCGGCAAAGCCGCTCTCGGCCAGCGTCTGCGCGCTCAGGTTCACGTAGCACTGCAGGCGCGGGTCGGCCTGCGTGCTCAGCCAGCGGCAGGTGCTGGCCAGCACCCAGCGGTCGATCTGCGGCAGCAGGCCGTAGCGCTCGGCGACCGGCAGGAAGGTGTCCGGGCCGAGCGGGTGTCCGTCGTCACCGAGCAGGCGCAGCAGCATCTCGCGCCGCGCGCGGCCGTCCTCGCGACCGGGCAGCGGGTCCAGGCGCTGCCAGGCGAGCCGCAGCCGGCCGTTGCCGAACGCGGCGCGCAGCCTTTCGAGCAGTGCGATCTCGCCCTGATGACGCAGCAGCGCGCCGTCGTCGGGGCCGGAGACGCGCACGCCGCCGTGCAGGCGCGCCGCTGCGCAGGCCAGATCGGCACGCGCCAGCACGCCCTCCGGGCTTTCGCTGCGCGGACCGAAGGGGGCGATGCCGATGCGCATGCCGATGCCGAAGCTGCGCTCGCCGACCGTGAACGGTTTCGAGGCCAGCGCCTCGCGCAGCCGGTGCGCCAGTGCGCTCGCCTCATCCGCGTCGTGATCCGGGGCGAGCAGCACGAACTCGTCCCCGCCCATGCGCGCCAGCGTCGCCGCCGCCGGCTTGCGCCGGAGCATTCGCCCGGTGACTTCGATCAGCAGGCGGTCACCGGCCGCGTGGCCGCAGGTGTCATTGGCGAGCTTGAAGGCTTCGAGGTCGAGATACAGCAGCGCATGGCGCCGGCCACGGGGGCGGGCGGCGAGTGCTTCGAGCTGTTCGGTGAAGCGGCGCCGGTTCGGCAGTCCGGTCAGCGGATCGGTGTTCGCCAGCCGGTGCAGGCGCTGCGCGAGCACCGAGACGATGTAGCCAGTGGCAGCGACGGTGCCGATGAACAGCAGGCGCACGTGCTTGACGAATTCATCGGGGTGTCCGATGGCGATGGCCTGCAGGCCGAGGGCGAGCACCACCAGCATCAGGATCGTCAGCGTCACGACCGCCGGATCGCGCAGCAGCCCGGCGATCGCGACGAAGGGCAGCAGCAGGAAGAACAGCATCGTGCGCTGTTCGGGGGCCTGCATCAGCACCACCAGCGCCGCGATGCCGGTGGCGATCATCAGCGCCGCGGCCTGCGCGACGGTGCTGCGCGCCGGCTGCGGCCACCAGGCGAGCAGCAGCGGCGTGATGATCAAAATGCCGAGCGCATCGCCGGTCCACCAGGTCAGGAGGGTCTCGTACAGCGGCCCGTCGCCGGTCGCACCGGTCAGATACAGCCCCCAGGTGCCGATGGCGGCTGCCAGCATCGGCGCCAGCAGCACGGCATCGAGCAGGAACAGCTGCAGCCCGTGCAGCGTGTCGAGCGGCCGGGCCGGCAGCCGCGCCAGCCGCAGCAGCATCGAGGCCAGCATGGCTTCGACGAGCTGCGCGAGCGGCCCGAGGATCTGCGCCTGCCAGCCCTGACCGAGCCACAGCGCCACCAGCCACTCGCCGCCGAGGATCACCGGTGCCAGCCCGAGCCCGCGCCGCCACAGCATCCAGACGGCCAGCCCGGACGGCGGCCACAGCGGCGTGACGGCACCGTAGTACACCTGCAGGCGCAGGCCGATTCCGGCGGCGAGCAGATAGAACGCCAGCAGCATCAGCGTGCTGGCGATCCGGCCACGCGGGATCGGTGACCGGAAATCGGGCACGTAATCGGTCAGCGGCATGTCGGCATCCTTCCGCAGGGCAGGGCAAGGCAGGAGCGTGGAGGGACTGCCGGACGGAGCGACCGCTGCCGGGACCGGAGCCGCCGCCCGCTGTGAGGAGCCTTATTGCCTTATTTTTACTGCATGATTTCGGCTTGAAACAACCGTTTCATTCCCGGATTTCCGGGTGCCGGAAGCGCTTGCGCCTGCCGGGATTTCCGGGAGCGGACGGCTGCCCTGCCGCCGTCCATGGCCGTGCCGTGCCGGAGTCGTCGCCGGCATGCCGCTGGCGGCAGCGGATCACAGCGCCAGCAGATCGCCGGCCGGGTGGTAGTCGTGGCCGAGCGCCTCGGCGACGGCGCGGTGCGTGACGCGGCCGCGCAGGACGTTCAGGCCGTTCAGCAGACCCGGGTCGTTGCCGAGCGCGCGGACCCAGCCGCGGTCGGCGAGCGCGAGCAGATACGGCAGCGTGGCGTTGTTCAGCGCCAGCGCCGAGGTGCGCGGCACGGCACCGGGCATGTTGGCGACGCAGTAGTGGATGACGCCGTCGTGCACGAAGGTCGGTTCGGCGTGCGTGGTCGGGTGCGAGGTCTCGAAGCAGCCGCCCTGGTCGATCGCGACATCGACCAGCACCGCGCCGGGGCGCATGCGCGCGACCAGCTCGCGCCCGACCAGCTTCGGCGCCTGCGCGCCCGGCACCAGCACCGCGCCGATCACCAGATCGGCGTTCAGCACGTGGCGCTCGATGGTGTCGCGGGTCGAGAACACCGTCGTGACCCGGCCGCCGTATTCGGCATCGAGCGCGCGCAGCCGGTGGATGTCGCGATCGAGCACCGCGACCTGCGCGCCCATGCCGACCGCGACGCGCACGGCGTTGGCGCCGACCGTGCCGGCACCGAGGATCGTCACCTTCGCCGGCGGCACGCCCGGCACGCCGCCGGGCAGCATGCCGAGGCCGCCGTAGGTCTTTTCGAGGCAGTGCGCCCCGGCCTGCAGCGCCATGCGCCCGGCGACCTCCGACATCGGCGCGAGCAGCGGCAGGCCGCCGTGCGCGTCGGTGACGGTCTCGTAGGCGAGGGCGGCGGCGCCCGATTCCATCAGCAGCCGGCACTGGATCGGGTCCGGCGCCAGATGCAGGTAGGCGAACACCACCTGGCCCTCGCGCAGCCAGCGGATTTCGGCCGGCTGCGGCTCCTTGACCTTCACGACCAGATCGGCGCGCGTCCAGGCTTCCTCGGCCGTGTCGACGACGAGCGCGCCGGCGCAGCGGTAGCTCGCATCGTCACAGCCGATGCCGTCACCGAGGCCGGTCTCGACGATGACGCTGTGCCCGTGCGCGAGCAGTTCGCGCACGCTGCCGGGCGTCAGTCCGACGCGGTATTCATGGACCTTGATCTCTTTCGGTACGCCGATGCGCATGGCGCGACTCCCCGCTGTTCGTCCCGTGGTGGTTCGGATGCGGACGCCGCTGCGTGGCGGCGCCTTCTGTATTGCGGCAAGCGTAGGGCACGCGCAGTCGGCTGCGGCGGCAGCTAGGCTCGTTCATCTGCCGCTGCCACCGGAGTCGCCTGCATGCCGACCTTTGATCTGAGCCCGCTGCGTGCCGGTGACATCGTGCTGTTCAAATGGATCGACGGTGGCTGGCATACGGCGCTGTCGAGCGGCAACGGCAGGATCGTGCACTGCGTCAACGAACAGACCGGCACGACCGAGGATGCGATCACCAATCACACGAATACGGCGAGCGAGATTTACGCCTTCCGTACCAAGCTGCCGGATGTGGAGCCCGGCGCCATCGTCACCACGGCGCGTGGCTGGATCAAATCGGTCAGCAAGGGGCCGAGCCTGCCCGGTTACGACAGCGCCCGCGGCAGCGCCGTCCTGTCGCGCTTCGGCTTCGACCAGAAGCAGCACACCGACGGTCCGCCGTTTGGCTACGACGCGCTGTTTCGTGTCGTGAAATGGGCGACGCGCATCGATGGCGCCTTCACGCGCAAGCGCGGTACCACCTGCTGCGCGTTCGTGATCGCCGCCTGGCAGGCGACGCTGCTGCGTGCCGCGGTGTTCGACAACAAGGACCTGCTGGTCCAGTGCCATGAATACCTGCTCAAGCGCCGCGACATGGCCGCGAAGCCGCACGACAAGCTCGCCGTCAAGGAGCGTTCGCGCATCGGTGTCTCGAACGTCGGGCCGGTTGCCGAACTGCGCAAGCCACCGGACACGACCGGCAGCAAGGACGAGAAGCCCGACTGGCGCAAGCTGGAGGAACTGCCGGTCGAAACCGTCTGGATCACGGTACTGACCGAACTCGGCGCCGACTGGGTACTGGCCACGCCGGAGAACTCCGAAGGCAAGTGGCTGCGCACCGTGTTCGGTGCCGCGCTGTTCTGCGATGCGAAGTTCACGTACTCGAACACGCTGTACACGCGGCTGGTGGCGGATCAGGGCGCATGGGAACAGGTCGTGATTCCGAAGAAGTGAGGCGGGCACATCTGCGGGAAGCCGCCGTCCGTGCGGCCGTGGCGAGCGTGCCGGGACGCATCACCTTCCGTCGCGCACGCGCCCGACCAGATCGAACAGCGAGCCTGCGCCTGGCCCAGTCTGCGGCTGCGTCGCGCTGCCGAGCAGCCGGTATTCCTCGTGGATGTCG
>NZ_DAOLKE010000274.1:0-4843 GCF_035331805.1 Plasticicumulans sp.
CCCGGCGTGTCGTGCGCGACCGGCACGCCGAGCTCGCGCACCGCACGCGCACTCGCCCCGCCGATCGCCAGACAGCCGACCCCGTCCGGCCAGCCGCCGCGCGCGGCCAGCCAGGGGCGCAGCAGCGCGACGACGTTGGCGCTGGTCACGATCGCGAGCGCGCAGCCCGGCAGCCGGTCGAGCGCGGCGCAGGCCGCGGACGGGTCCTGCGGCGGCAGGATCGCCAGCGCCGGGAAGCTGCGCACGAACCCGCCGGCGGCCTCGATCGCACCGGCGAGCGCGCCGGACTGCGCCGCCGGGCGCGTCACCAGCACCTGCAGGCCCTTCAGGGCCGTGCTCATCGCCGTGCCGCTCCGGCGTTCAGGGCTGCGCGCCGAACACGCGCGCGAGGATCACGTCGGCACCGAGCGCGAGCAGGTCCTCGGCGAGCTGCACGCCGAGCGCTTCGGCCTCGCTCGCCGGACCGCGCCGTTCGGCGCGCAGCGTGCGGCTGCCGTCCGGCTCGCCGACCAGTCCGCGCAGCCAGAGCTGGTCGCCGTCGAGGATCGCGTGCCCGGCGATCGGCACCTGACAGCCGCCTTTGAGGCGCGTGTTCAGCGCACGCTCGGCGCGCAGGCGCAGGTGCGTGTCGGGGTCATCGAGCACCGCGATCAGCGCCCCGGTGCGCGCATCGTCGCGCCGGCATTCGATGCCGATCGCGCCCTGACCGATCGCCGGCAGGCTGGTTTCGGGTTCGAGTTCGCAGCGGATGCGGTCGGCGAAGCCGAGACGCTTGAGGCCGGCGGCGGCGAGGATGATCGCGTCGAACTGGCCGGCATCGAGCTTCGCGAGCCGCGAGTTGACGTTGCCGCGCAGGCTGTCGATGACGATATCCGGCCGGCGCGCGGCGAGCTGGCACTGGCGGCGCAGGCTGGAGGTGCCGACGCGCGCGCCCTGCGGCAGGTCTTCAAAGCGCGCGTACGCGTTCGAGACGAAGGCATCGCGCGGGTCCTCGCGCTCCAGGATCACCGGCAGGTGCAGGCCATCCGGAAATTCGACCGGCACGTCCTTCATTGAATGCACGGCGATGTCGGCGCGCCCGTCGAGCAGCGCGACTTCGAGTTCCTTCACGAACAGGCCCTTGCCGCCGACCTTGGCGAGCGGGCTGTCGAGGATGCGGTCGCCCTGCGTGCTCATGCCGACCAGCTCGACTGCCAGCCCCGGATGCGCGGCGCGCAGGCGCGCGGCAACGTGCTCGGCCTGCCACAGGGCGAGCGGACTCTTGCGGGTGGCGATGCGCAGCGTCGGAGTGTCGGTCATCGTTGGCGGCCGGTCGCGAAAGTGCGGGAGGGTACGCAAGGGGGCGGGGGAAGTCATCCTTCCAGGTCAAGGCGGATGCCATTGCGGCCGGCCGGTGCCGCGAGCGCCCCGGCGCGGCGCGTGGCGAGCGCCCGGAAGGGCGCCGAGATGCGTTCGTCGGCGGCGATGCGGGACCAGTAGCCGATGGCGGCCGCGATCAGCTGCGGCCCGGCCGGCAGGACCGGCGGCGGGCCGTCCCCTTCGCGCACGCTGCCTTCGCGATCCGGCGCCAGCGCCATCGGCAGCATGTCGTAGACCGGCGCCAGCCGCAGGCCGGCCGGCCCGGGGATCAGCGCCAGATTGCCGAGGTGACGGTCGTGGTTGCCGATCAGCGCACCGAAGGCATCGAGCCAGTCGATGCGCGCCGCTTCCGCGGCCGGCAGCCGGCCGGTGGCGGCGAGTCCGGCCGCGACCCGCGACCAGCCGCTGCCGTGGCCGACGTATTCGGCATCGAGCGCGGCCAGGCTCAGCACCGGCCGCCGGCCGTGTGCGCCGCAGCGGTCGAAGCGTTCGACTTCGAGGAAGGTGCGGGCCTCGCCGACGACGATGCGCGCCGCGGGGGCTGCAAACCCCTGCGCGGCCAGGGTGTCCAGGGCCAGCGCCTCGCAGACCAGCAGATCGGCCCAGCGCTGCCCGCCTGCCGTGCTGCGTGGCGGCGAGAACTTCACCAGCACCGGCCGGCCGCCCTTGTCGCCATCCGCGACCGTGACCGCGAACTTCGGCTGCTCGCCGCCGGCACTCGATCCGGCCGGCTCGCCGGCCAGCACGGCAGCGGCGAGCTGCGCATAGGTGTCGGCGGTCGCTGGCAGCGGTGCCTGCGTCCGCTGCCGTTGCCAGCGCAGCAGGCTCTCGTCGCCGATCAGCAGCTCGCCGGCCAGATCCTCGCCGGCCCGCGCCAGCGCGATCAGCAGGTGATCGTCATGCCAGTGCAGCAGGTTGTCCGGCAGCCCGAGTTCCGGCCGCTGCTTCGGCAGCAGCCGGCCGAGAAAGCCCTGCGGCCGGATGTCCCACAGAAAATAAGGAACCCCGGCATGCACGCCATCGGCGTTGTCGCCCCACTGGTAGGCGGCGAGTGTGTCGTCGACGGCCTCGCACCAGCAGCCGCCATCGCTCAGCGCATGCAGCGTGCCGACCGCCAGCACCCGGCCGTCGGCGTCGATCCGGTGAATCGGCAGGTGGCTGCCGAGCGAGGGCAGCGAGCGGGCCAGCGCATAGCGCGTCGCGCGTGCCCGGCCGATGCGCAGCACCTGCGCAGCGCTACGTGCAAGCCGGCGCGACAGCGTCGACTGGCTGATGCCAAGCCGCGCGCACAGCGTCTGCGCCGGTTGCGGCGGCAGACCGGCGAGTGCGTCGATCAGGTCATCGGGCGCGGGAGCGGGCATCGAAGTGGAGTGGGCTGCATGGATTCGGGACGGGATTCCAGCAGCCCGGGCGCCGGCCTGACAAGGACTTGCCGCTGACGGGGCCGGATGCATGCATCGATGATCCGGCCTCCTGCGCGGCCTCACCCCACCGCCCCGACCTCCCCGAGCGCCACCATCAGCATCGACGAATCGACGCGCGGGGCGGACTTGAGGTCGGTGAGCACCGCGGCGAGGCGTTCGACCGCGGCGTGGTTGTGGGCGAGCCAGGCGTCGATCCACGGCTGCGGGTGTTCCTCCGGCCCGCGCTCGGCGACGACGGCGGCCGCGAGGCGGCGCTGCTGGGTGTAGAGGTTGTCGAGCAGCGCGCTGCGGGCGCGGTGCTGCCAGTGGTTGCCGGCCCCGAGGCGGTCGATGGTCGCGGCCAGCCAGTCGAGTTCGAGCGCGTCGATCAGCGTGAAGTACACGAGCGCCACCTGCTCGGCGGCGATCTGCGCCTGATTGGCGACCTCGATGATGTCGAGCGTGCAGTACAGCGCCGGCAGGCTCGCGACCCACTCGGCGGTCTCGGCCGGCACGCCGTGGCCTTCGAGGCGCGCCGCCTCGGCCTGCAGCGTCGCACCGGCGCGGCCCGGCATCAGGTTCTTCATCGACAGCAGGCGCGTGATGTCGGGCGCGAAGCGCGCGACCTCGGCCTCGATCGCGATCGGCGGCCGGCGGTTGCGCAGCAGCCACAGCGAGGCGCGCATCAGCAGCGCCTGCGTGTCCGAGATCATGTCGAGCTGCAGCGTCGCGGCGGCGCGGTTGTCGAGCGCGTCGATCGCCGCCCACAGCCTGGGGGCCTCGAACATCGCGCGCGCCGCGGCGTAGGCGCGGGCGATGTCCGGCGAGCGCGCGCCGCACTGTTCGCTGACGCGGAACGCGAAGGTCGAGCCCATGTGGTTCAGCATCGAGTTCGTGATCGCCGTGGCAATGATCTGGCGCCGCAGCGGGTGGCGTTCCATCGCCTCGGCGTAGCGCTCGCGCAGCGGCTCGGGGAAGTAGCCGCGCAGCTCGCGTTCGAGGTAGGGGTCCTCGGGCACGTCGGAATCGAGCAGCTCGTCGTACAGCGCGATCTTCGAGTACGCGAGCAGCACGGCGATTTCCGGCGCCGTCAGGCCCTGACCGGCCTGCTCGCGTTCGGCGATCTCGTCATCGGGCGGCAGGAACTCGATGCGCCGGTTCAGCCGGCCGGCCTTTTCGAGCTGGCGGATCACGCGCGCGTGGTCGCCGAGCAGATCCGGCGCCTCGCGCACCGCGATCGAGATCGTCTGCGGCTGCAGCACGTTCTGGCGCAGCACCAGACGGGCGACCTCGTCGGTCATCGTCGCCAGCAGCTCGTTGCGCTGCTTCAGCGTCAGGTCGCCGGCGCTGACGATCTGGTTCAGCAGGATCTTGATGTTGACCTCGTGATCCGAGCAGTTGACGCCGGCCGAGTTGTCGATGGCATCGGTCAGGATGTGGCCGCCGGCGCGCGCGTACTCGATGCGTCCGCGCTGCGTGAAGCCGAGGTTGCCGCCCTCGCCGACCACCTTGCAGCGCAGCTCGCTGCCGTTGACGCGGATCGCGTCGTTGGCGCGGTCGCCGACCTCGGCGTGCGTCTCGTCGGCGGCCTTGACGTAGGTGCCGATGCCGCCGTTCCACAGCAGCTCGACCGGCGCACGCAGGATGGTGTTGATGAGTTCCGCCGGCGACAGGCGCGTCGCGTCGGTGCCGAGGATGGCGCGCATCTCGGGGCTGAGCGGGATCGACTTGGCCGTGCGCGGCCAGATGCCGCCGCCGGCCGAGATCAGCGCGGCGTCGTAGTCGGCCCAGGACGAGCGCGGCAGCGCGAACAGCCGCTCGCGCTCGGCGAAGCTCGCCTCGGCGTCCGGCGACGGGTCGATGAACACGTGGCGGTGGTCGAAGGCCGCGATCAGGCGGATGTGGCGCGACAGCAGCATGCCGTTGCCGAACACGTCGCCGCTCATGTCGCCGATGCCGGCGACCGAGAAGTCGACGTTCTGGATGTCCTTGCCGAGTTCGCGGAAGTGGCGCTTGACCGATTCCCAGGCGCCGCGCGCGGTGATGCCCATCTTCTTGTGGTCGTAGCCGGCCGAGCCGCC
>NZ_DAOLKE010000275.1:0-2484 GCF_035331805.1 Plasticicumulans sp.
GCAAGGGAAAAAGCCTTGCGCTTGCGGCTTCCAGCCTTACACAGGCGGCGGCGGGCTTCCGGGAAGCTTGCCGAATCCGTGCGTCCTGCAAGCACTGGTCACGCGCCCGGGGGCTATGGGTCGCGCCAGACGCCGCAGTGCGCCTGCTTGGCGCGGTACATCGCCGCGTCGGCGCGCGCGAGCAGCGTCTGCGCGTCGTCGCCGGCGCGCTGCACGGCGATGCCGATGCTGGCGCCGATCTCCAGCGTGCGGCCGTCGAGCCGGTACGGGCGCGCGAGCTGCTCGACCAGCTTGACGGCGACGGTTTCGGCGGCGGGCGCGCCGGGCGGCATCAGCATCGCGATCACGAACTCGTCGCCGCCGTAGCGCGCGACCGTGTCCTCCTCGCGCACCGCGGCTTCGAGCCGGCGCGCGACGCGTTCGAGCAGCGCGTCGCCGAGCGCGTGGCCGTGGACATCGTTGACCGGCTTGAAGCGGTCGAGATCGACGAACAGCACGGCGAGCTCGTGCCGGCCGGGTTCGGCCAGCGCCAGCGCGCGCTGCAGGCGCTCGTCGAGCAGGCGGCGGTTCGGCAGGCCGGTCAGCACGTCGTAGTGCGCGCGCTGCCAGGCCTCGTCCTCGCGGCGCTTGCGCTGCGTGATGTCGCTGAACAGCGCCACATGCCGCCACGGCCGGCCGGCGCCGTCGCGCAGCACGGTGACGTGGATCAGCACCGCCAGCGCCCGGGCGTCCGCACGCCGGATCAGGCCCTCGCCTTCCCAGCCGTCATGCGTGGCCAGCGCATCGAGGACCTCGGCCCAGGTCACCGGCTGCGGCAGATCAGCGGTGAGCAGCTGCGGCGTCTGTCCGCACAGCTCGTCGAGCCGGTGGCCGCTCAGGCGCTCGAAGGCCGGGTTGGCGGCGATGATGCGGTGCTCGCCGTCGGTGACGAGGATGCCTTCGGCCGCGGCCTCGAACACGGTCTGGCTCAGCCGCGCCTCGGCCTCGGCGCTGCGCAGCGCCGTGATGTCGCGGAAGGTCATCAGCACCATGTACGGCGCGCGGCTGCGCTCGCGGTGCAGCGCGCGCGTCGTGATCGTGAACCAGCGCACGCTGCCGTCGGCGGCGCGCCGGCCGAGCAGTTCGTTGTCGAAGTCGGCGCCGCTGAGCGCACTGCGGCGGCTCGGATAGTCCTCGACCGGCATCGGGCTGCCGTCCGGGCGCAGCATGTCGAGCTCGACGGTATCGGCCGGGTGGTACAGCTCGCGTTCGCTCGGCAGCCCGAGTTCGCGGCAGGCGGCGGCGTTGGCGTACTCGATGCGCCCGCCCGGCGCGAGGATCATGACGCCCTCGGCCATCGACGACAGCACGGCGCGCTGGCGCTCGGCGCTTTCGGCGAGCGCGCGCGTGGCCTGGTCGGCGCGGCGCATCAGCACGCGCAGCACGATCGCGCAGGCGAGCAGCAGGCCGGTGCCGAGCACGGCCTGCAGGATCTGGCGCTGCGCGAAGGCGCGCGCCGGCGCGAGCGCGGCCTCGTAGCCGATGCCGGCAACCACGATCGGCCCGGCATCGAGGCGCCGCCACGCGTAGGTGCGCACCAGACCGTCGACGACGGCAGCGGTCGTGTAGACGTGCTGGTTCGGGTCGCCGCCGAGAAAGGGCCGGTCGGCCGGCACGCGCTGGCCGTAGTGGCGCTCGGGGTCGGGCATGCGCAGCAGATAGGCCCCGTCGGGCCGGAACAGCGCCAGTGAATCGCCGTCCGAGGGGGCGTACTTCTCGATGTCGCGTGCCCAGCGCTCGGGCGACACCGACAGCGCCACGACGCCGGCGAAGCGGCCGTGGCGCTCGATGCGCCGCGCGAACTGGATGCTCCAGCGCCCGGTCAGCCGGCCGATCACCGGCTCGCTGATCTCCAGCGGGTCATCCACGGCCGCGGCGAGGCGGCGGAAGTAGTCACGATCCCCGAGCCGGTTCGCCGGCGCCGGACCCAGGCTCGACCACTTGAGCAGGCCGTCGGTGCCGATCACGAACAGCTGGATCGCAAGCCCCGGCGGCAGCGCGCGCAGCGCCGCCTGTGCGAGCGCATCGAAGTCGCCGGCCTCGTCGATCCAGTCCTGCCGCGCACCGGTGAGCACGGCATCGAGCTGGCGCAGCGTCGCGTCGAGGCTCTCGGCCGCGGCCAGCGCCCGGTATTCGGCGTGCTCGCCGAGGTGCGCCGCTTCGGTCTCGACCTGGGTATCGAGATCGCGCAGCAGCACAAACCAGTAGGCACCGACACCGATCAGGGTCAGCACGGCAAAGGCAAGGATCAGGCGGCGCAGGGCGCGGTGCGCAGGAGTCATGTGCCTAGCGTAAGCCAGGCTTAAGACAACGGTCTCGGTATCCGGCGGTCGGTGCCTGCAGGCACGGCCGCGGCTGCAGCCTCGATCCGGGGTCCGGGCGGCATGGCCGCATCACGAAGATCGCCGCGGTTTGCGGTCCGGGTCTTGCCGGTCCGGGTCTTGC
>NZ_DAOLKE010000275.1:2584-4787 GCF_035331805.1 Plasticicumulans sp.
CGGTCCGGGTCTTGCCGGTCCGGGTCTTGCAATTGAATCCGGGCACCCGGCCGGTCGCGCTTTCGTCCACCCGCAAGAGGAATCCCCCATGAGCCTCCACGGTAAAGTCGCCCTGATCACCGGTGCTGCGAGCGGCATCGGCCGCAACACCGCCGAAACCCTGGCCGCTGCCGGCGCCGCGGTCGCGATCGCCGACATCCGCATCGAAGCCGCCGAACAGACCGCCGCCGAAATCCGGGCCGCCACCGGCAGCCCCGCCTTCGGTCTGGCGATGGACGTGACCGACGAGCAGGCGGTCGGGCACGGCACGCAGGCCGTCATCGAGCACCTCGGCGGCCTCGACATCCTGGTCTCGAACGCCGGCATCCAGATCGTCAGCCCGATCGAGGACTTCGCGTTCTCCGACTGGAAGAGGATGCTGGCGATCCATCTCGACGGGGCCTTCCTGACCACGCGCGCCGCCCTGCGGCACATGTACGCGCACGGCGGCGGCACGGTGATCTACATGGGCTCGGTGCATTCGCACGAGGCCTCGCCGCTGAAGTCGGCCTACGTCGCCGCCAAGCACGGCCTGCTCGGGCTGGCGCGCGTGCTGGCGAAGGAAGGCGCAGCCCACAACGTGCGCGCCCACGTCGTCTGCCCGGGCTTCGTGCGCACGCCGCTGGTCGACAAGCAGATTCCGGAGCAGGCGAAGGAACTCGGCATCAGCGAGGAGGAAGTCGTGAAGCACGTGATGCTCGGCGAGACCGTCGATGCGCAGTTCACCGCGGTCGAGGACATCGGCACGATGATCCGCTTCCTGTGCGAGTTCCCGAGCACGGCGCTGACCGGCCAGAGCTTCATCGTCAGCCACGGCTGGCACATGCAGTAGACCCCGCAGCCGGCACGCAGACCCGCCGGCGCGTCCGGCGCCGGCCTGCGCTACGGTGGGCACGAGACCCCCGGGCCGCCGGATTCCCCGCTCGCACGAGACTGCCCCGCATGGCCGACGATACCCGCGACACCCCCACCCCGCCGCCGGCGACCGGCCCGGCCGGCAGTGCGCTGCACGCCGCCATCGCCGAGTACGGCGTCATCGCCCTGGTGCTGCAGGGCGGCGGCGCGCTTGGTTCGTATCAGGGCGGCGTCGCGCAGGGCCTGCTGGAGGCCGGCGTCGAACCGGACTGGGTGGCCGGCATCTCGATCGGCGCGCTGAACGCCGCGATCATCGCCGGCAACCCGCCGGAGCGGCGGCTCGAACGCCTGCGCGCGTTCTGGGATGCGATCTGCGCACCGCAGTGGCTGCCGGCCTCCTGGGCCGTGCAGTGGCCCGAGGCCATCGTCAGCCGCATCGACGGCTGGCCGCGCAGCCTCGCCAACGCCTGGGACGCAACGCGCGCGATCCTCGAAGGCCAGCCCGGCTTCTTCCGGCCGCGGCTGCCGCCCTACGAGGTGCTGCTCGCCGACACGCCGTCGGCGGCGAGCTTCTACGACACCTCGCCGCTGCGCGCGACGCTGCTCGAATTCGCCGACTTCGAGCGCATCAATCACGGGCCGATGCGCGTGTCGGTCGGCGCCGTGAACGTCGGCACCGGCAACTTCACGTACTTCGACAACCGCCAGATGCGCCTCGCGCCCGAGCACTTCATGGCCTCGGGCGCGCTGCCGCCGGGCTTTCCGGCGGTCGAGATCGACGGCGAGTTCTACTGGGACGGCGGCCTGGTCTCGAACACGCCGCTGTCGGTGATCCTCGACGAACACCCGCGCCCGGACGCGCTGGTGTTCCAGGTCGATCTCTGGAGCGCCGGCGGCACGCCGCCGGCCAACGTCGCCGAGGTCGCGACCCGGCAGAAGGACATCCAGTATTCAAGCCGCACGCGCATGATCACCGAGCTGCAGCGCCGCGATCAGCAGCTGCGCAAGCTGCTGCTCGATCTGGTGAAGCTCGTTCCCGGCGAGCACCACGACCATCCGGCGCGGCGCGAGGCCGTGCGCCTGGCCTGCGCGCGGCGCGTCAACGTCCAGCACCTGATCTACCGCGACAAGCCCTGCGAGAGCCATTACAAGGACTACCAGTTCGGCCCGGCGACGATGCGCGAACACTGGGCCAGCGGCCTCGACGACATCCGCAAGGCCCTGAGCGACCCGCAGCGCCTCGTGAAGCCGAGCGCGGACAAACCCTTCGTGACCTGGGACGGGGACAAAAAGGTCGTCTGAAGCGCCG
>NZ_DAOLKE010000276.1:0-4785 GCF_035331805.1 Plasticicumulans sp.
GCCGAGCCGCGGCAGGCCGGCAAGCAGCGGCGCGAGCCCCGGCAGCGCCGGCAGTGCGGCCGGCTGCAGCCGGTCGGCATCGAGCCGCCCGAGCAGGCGCGTGACCGTGCCGTCAGCCCAGTCGCCCCAGAGCTCGGCATCGACCGTGCCGCTCGCCGGGCGGGCGGCGAACGGCAGCCGGGCGAGATCGAGCCGGGCCGCCTTCAGCCAGAACTCGCCGCGCCAGATCGCCGGCGTGTCGGCGGCACCGTGCAGGGCCAGCACCGCCTGCACCTCGCCGTCGCCGGGCGTGCGCAGCGCCACGCCGGCCCGGCGCTCGCCGGCACCGCCGTGCAGCGTCAGGCGCAGGTCGCGATAGACCAGCGTCTGCGCCGGGGCCTGCGGATCGACGATCTGCAGCTCGCCGTCGCGCAGATCGAAGCGGCGCACCTGCGCGAGCCACGCGAGCAGGGATTCGAGCGGCACCGGCGCGCCACCGGACTCCGCCTGCAGGCGCAGGGCGCCGTCCGGGCCGGTTTCGAGCCGCACGCGCACGCCGGCCAGTTCGAGCGCCGAAACCACCGGCCGGCGCTGGCGCAGCGAGGCCAGCGGGTCGAGACCGACCGCGGCGCGCTCGAAGGCGAGCAGCACCGCACCGCCGGCCGGATCGCGCACGCGCAGCTCCCGGACTTCGAGCGCCGGTCCCCAGCCGTACCAGCCGGCGTGCAGCTCGCCGAGCGTGACCGGCGCCCCGAGCGTCTCGCCGAGCCAGGTCTCGATTTCGGGGCGGTGGTCAGCGAGCTGCGGCAGGAACAGCCGGGCCAGACCGACGAGCAGCGCGGCCACGAACAGCAGCGCCAGCCCGATCCGGTGCCCCCAGAGCCAGGTGTGGCGCGCGACCGGATGCAGCAGCCGGCGCATCGCGAAGCCTCCGGGCGGCTACAGCAGCACGACGTCGTACTGCTCGCGCGGATACAGGACCTCGGCCTGGAAGCGCAGCGGCGTGCCGATGAAGGCTTCCAGCTCGGCGACGCTGGCCGATTCCTCGTCGAGCATCAGGTCGACGACCTCGGTCGCGGCCAGCACGAGGAATTCGCGCGCGGCCTCGTACTGGCGGGCATTGCGCAGGATCTCGCGGAAGATCTCGTAGCAGACCGTCTCGGCGGTCTTGACCGTGCCGCGGCCCGAGCACAGCGGGCAGGGCTCGCAGAGCACGTGTTCGAGGCTCTCGCGCGTGCGCTTGCGCGTCATCTCGACCAGGCCGAGCGCCGAGACCTCGCAGACGTTGCTCTTGGCGTGGTCGCGCTCCAGCGCCTTCTCCAGCGCCTTGAACACCGCGAGGCGGTGCTCGGTCGACTGCATGTCGATGAAGTCGATGATGATGATGCCGCCGAGGTTGCGCAGGCGCAGCTGGCGGGCGATCGCGAGCGCGGCTTCGAGGTTGGTCTTGAAGATGGTCTCTTCGAGGTTGCGGTGACCGACGTAGCCGCCGGTGTTGACATCGATCGTCGTCATCGCCTCGGTCTGGTCGATGATCAGGTAGCCGCCGGACTTCAGCTGCACGCGCTTGTCGAGCGCGCGCGCGAGTTCGTCCTCGATGCCGTAGAGATCGAAGATCGGCCGCTCGCCGGGGTAGTGCTCCAGCTTCGGCAGCATCTCCGGCACGTAGCGGCCGGCGAATTGCTCCATGCGCTCGTAGGTCTCGTTGGAATCGACGCGCACCTTGTCGACCTTGCCGCCGACGAAATCGCGCAGCACGCGCAGCGTCAGCGGCAGGTCCTCGTGCACGACGGTGCCGGGCCGGGCCTCGCGCGCGCGCTCGCGGATCGAGGTCCACAGCCGCTGCAGGAACTGCATGTCGGCGCGCAGCGCCGGCGCGGTCGCGCCCTCGCCGGCCGTGCGCGCGATGTAGCCGCCGCCGAACTCGGCGCGGTACTCGCTGATGATGCCCTTGAGGCGCGCGCGCTCGGTCTCGTCCTCGATCTTCACCGACACGCCGACGGCATCGGAGCCGGGCAGGTAGACGAGGTAGCGCGACGGGATGGTCACGTGCGTGGTCAGGCGCGCGCCCTTGGTGCCGAGCGGGTCCTTGACCACCTGCACGAGCAGTTCCTGACCTTCGCGCACGAGGTCGGTGATCTCGGGCGGACGACGCTCGCCGGGGCCGTGCTCGCCGGTCAGCGTCTCGCAGGTCTGGATGTCGGAGACGTGCAGGAAGGCGGCGCGCTCCAGGCCGATGTCGACGAAGGCCGCCTCCATGCCCGGCAGCACGCGCACGACGCGGCCCTTGTAGACGTTGCCGACCAGACCGCGGCGGCGCGTGCGCTCGATGTAGATCTCCTGCAGCACGCCGTTCTCGACGATCGCCACGCGCGTCTCGCGCGGCGTGACGTTCATCAGGATTTCCTCGCAGATGCGTCCGGTCTCGGTGACGCCGGCCGGGGCCGGCGTCGCGCCGGGCATGCCGGTGCCGCTGCTCTCGTCGATGCCTTCGCTCACAGAACCTCCACGCCGAAGGCGCGCAGCAATTCGCAGGTCTCGTAAAGCGGCAGCCCCATGACGCCCGAGTAGCTGCCGTCGAGCCGTTCGATGAACACCGCCGCCCTGCCCTGCACAGCGTAGCCGCCGGCCTTGTCGGCGGGCTCGCCGGTGGCCCAGTAGGCTTCGCGCTCGGCGGCCGTGGTCGCCCGGAAATGCACGCGCGACACCTGCACGCGCGCCTCGGTGCGTCCGGCCGTCGCCAGTGCGACCGCCGACAATACCGCGTGTTCGCGCCCGGACAGGCGTTCGAGCAGCGCGAGGCCCTCGGCGCGGTCGCGCGGCTTGCCGAGGATCAGCCCGTCGGCAACGACGGTGGTGTCGGCCCCGAGCACCAGCCCCTCGCCGCCGGCCGCCTGCAGGCCCGCCTCGGCCTTGGCGCGCGCGAGGCGCTCGACGTAGGCCGCCGGCGGCTCCGCGGGCAGCGGGGTTTCATCGACCTCGGCGCGGATCAGCGTGTAGCCGATGCCGACCTGCTCAAGCAGTTCGCGGCGGCGCGGGGAGGTCGAGGCGAGGCGCAGGACGGTGGACATCGGGACTCCGGGCGGGGGCGGATGCGGGTTCGTCGGGACCGGGCCGGGGCGCGCCTTTCCCGGACCCTGCCCTGCGGGGGCTTTGCCGGTCGGCTCCGGATCAGGCGCGGCTTGCGGCGCGGCTCAGGCGCGATGGTACGGATGGTGGTTCAGCAGGCTCCAGGCCCGGTACAGGCTCTCGGCGACGACGATGCGCACCAGCGGATGCGGGAAGGTCAGCCGCGACAGCGACCAGGTCTCGCCGGCCGCGGCCGTGCAGGCGGCATCGAGCCCCTCGGGGCCGCCGACCAGCAGCGCCACGTCGCGACCGTCGGCGAGCCAGGCGGCGAGGCGCTGCGCGAGGGTTTCGGTCGTGTGCTCGCGCCCGCGCACGTCGAGCGCGACGACGTGCGCGCCCTTCGGCACCGCCGCCAGCGTGCGCTCGCCCTCGTCCTTCAGGATGCGCGCGACATCGGCGTTCTTCGTGCGCCGGCCGGCGGCGATCTCGACCAGGCGCAGCTCGCATTCGCGCGGCAGCCGGCCGGCGTACTCGACGTAGCCGGCCTCGACCCAGGCCGGCATCTTCTGGCCGACGGCGAGCAGGTGGATGCGCATGGGTGCGCCCGCTGCGCGGCTCAGGCGCCCCAGAGCTTTTCGAGGTTGTAGAAGTCGCGGGTCTGCGCGGTCATCACGTGCACGACCACGTCGGCGAGGTCGATCAGCACCCACTGGCCCTCGCGCTCGCCCTCGACGCCGATCGGGCGTTCGCCGGCCTCGCGGCATTTCTCCTGGACCTTGCCGGCGAGCGCCTTGACGTGGCGGTCGGAGGTGCCGGTGGCGATGACCATCAGGTCGGCGAAGCTCGATTTCTCGCGCACGTCGAGCACGCGGATGTCGACGCCCTTGACCTCGTCGAGGGCATCGACGACGACGTTCTTCAGTTCTTCGGCGGACAGCATGTTGTCGGTGGTTTCCCGTATTCGCGGCAGTGGGGGGATGGATCAGGCGCCGGCCGGCCGGTACAGGCCGTGGCGGGCGATGTAGTCGAGCACGGCCTCGGGCAGCCAGTAGCGTGCCGAGCGCCCGGCCCTGAGCGCGGCGCGCACCGCGCTCGCGGAGATGTCGAGCAAAGATGCCGGCTGGAACCACACGCCGCCGGCGGCGCGCTCGCGCAGGCAGCCGGGATCGGCGCGGTGTTCGGCCAGAAAAGCCGCGAGCGCAGGATCGGCCGGGGTCTCGCAAGCCGCAGCACCCGGCCGCGCCAGCACGGCCAGATGCGCAAAGTCGGTCAGCCGCTGCCAGTCGCGCCAGCGCGGCAGCTGCGCCCAGGCATCGGCCCCGAGCAGCCAGACCAGCGGCACCTCGGGACCGAGTTCGGCGCGCAGGCTCGCGAGCGTGTCGATCGTGTACGACGGCCCGCTGCGGCGCAGCTCGCGATCATCGACACTCAGGCCCGGCTCGCCGCGGATCGCGAGTTCCAGCATCGCCCGGCGCTGCTCGCCGCTCGCGCCGGGGGCGGCGCGCAAGGCCGGCACATGGCAGGGCACGAAGCGCAGCCCGGCGAGCCCGAGCGCCTCGCGCACCTCCAGCGCGAGGCGCAGGTGGGCGTGGTGGACCGGGTCGAAGGTGCCGCCGTAGAGGCCGATCGCGGGCTGCATGGGCACGCAGGGGGCCTTCAGTGCGTCACGGGCCGGCCGGCCCCGCAGCAGTGCTTGTACTTGCGCCCGCTGCCGCACGGGCAGGGCGCGTTGCGCCC
>NZ_DAOLKE010000277.1:0-4765 GCF_035331805.1 Plasticicumulans sp.
GATGCGCGGCTGCGCGGCGACTGGTGGACGATCTACGGCGACCCGCAGCTCGATGCGCTGGTGCGCGAGGCCGAAGTCTCGAACCAGAACCTCGCGCTCGCCGAGGCCAGCCTGCGTCAGGCGCAGGCGCTGGCGCGCGAGGCCGGCGCCGCGCTGTATCCGGTGGCCGGGGTCGGTGCCGGCGTCACGCGCGCGCGCAGCAGCGCCGCGGGTGCGACCGGCACGGCCGGCGGGCGCACGAGCAGCCAGTATTCGCTGCCGCTGGAGCTGTCCTGGGAGATCGATCTGTGGGGGCGGCTGCGCCGTGGTGCCGAGGCCGGTCAGGCGACGGCCGAGGCGAGCGCGGCCGATCTCGAGGCCGCGCGCCTGAGCGTGCGCGCCGAGCTGGTCACGAACTGGCTGGCGCTGCGCACGCTCGATGCCCGGCGCCGGCTGCTCGCCGATACCGTCGAGGCCTACGCGCGCGCGCTCGCCATGACGCGCAACCGCCACGCCGCCGGCGTCGCCTCCGGCGCCGAGGTCGCGCAGGCCGAAACCCAGCTCGAATCGACGCGCGCGCAGGCGCTCGATCTCGACGCCAGCCGCGCGACGCTCGAACACGCGATCGCCGTGCTCGCCGGCCGCCCGCCGGCGACGCTGCGCATCGCCGTGCGCGAGGGTCCGCTGCCGCCGGTGCCCGCACTGCCGGCCGGCCTGCCATCGACGCTGCTCGAACGCCGGCCCGACATCGCCGCGGCCGAACGGCGGGTCGCGGCGGCCAACGCCGGCATCGGCGTGGCCGAGGCCGCGTACTACCCGAGCCTGAATTTCTCGGCCTCGGCCGGCTTCGAGGCGGCGAGCCTCGCGAAGTGGATCTCGGCGCCGGCCCGGGTCTGGGCGCTCGGTCCGCAGCTGGCGCTGACGCTGTTCGACGGCGGGGCCCGCGCCGCGCAGGTCGAGGCGGCCGGTGCGAGCTGGCAGGGCACGGTCGCGAGCTATCGCCAGACGGTGCTGACCGGCTTCCAGGAGGTCGAGGACGCGCTGGCGACGCTGCGCATCCTCGCAGCCGAGGCCGCGGTGCAGGATCGGGCCGTCACCGCCGCGCGCCGCTCGCTGGAACTGACGATGAACCAGTACCGCGCCGGCATCCTCGCCTACCTCGGCGTCGTCGTCGTGCAGGCGCAGGCGCTGGCCGCCGAGAGCAGCGCGATCGACCTGCAGGGCCGGCGGCTCGCGGCCAGCGTCGCGCTGATCCGCGCGCTCGGCGGTGGCTGGCAGGCGGGTGATCCCTCGCCGGCGCTGACGCGGGCCGACACCCGCTGACGCGCAGCGCCAGCTTGTGACGCCTGCTGTCAGGAGCGTCGTGCCGGGTTACGACTTGGTCATGTTTCTCTTCCCGGCCTTGGTTCTGCCGCGACGCACAAGCAGAATCGTTGCGCCACATCCGCGCGGGTGCGGCAGCCCCTCACCGCAGAGTTGCACGGATGCCATGAACGCCACTGCCGCAAGCTCCCCGAAGATCGAATCCGACCGGACCGCCCGCCGCCTCGCTGCCGATCTGCCGCCCGGCTACACGCTGCGCGGTTTCGACCTCGGTCATGGCACCGAATGGTGGGTCTGCGACGAGCGGGGTCAGATCGTCGACGGCAACCGGCTCGGCGCCGGCCACGGTCGCCAGCGCTTTCAGGTCGCGCTGCTGCTGGCGCTGTGCATGGCCGGTCTGGTGGTCGCGCTCGGGCTGTATGCCGGCTGAAGCGCGCTGATCCGCCCGGATGAAAAAAGCCCCGCTGATGCGGGGCTTTTCGTTTGTGCCGGCGGGCGCGCGACTTACTTCGGCTCGACCGGGCAGGTGCGCACGCCGAGCAGCGTGTAGGCCGGGCACCAGTTCATCAGTGCGGTGGCGATCGGCAGCACGCCGATCCAGCCCCAGACGCCGATCTGGCCGCTCAGTGTCAGGGCGATCAGCACGAGGCCGACGAGCAGGCGCAGGATCTTGTCGATCTGTCCGACGTTCTTGGTCATGACGAATGTCCTCCGGGATGGTGGATGCCGGGTAGGCGTGACGGCTCTGTGTTTTCCGCTCTTCCCGAGCCCTTTCCCCCAGGGGGAGGGGCTCGGGAAGACGGTGTGTTCCGCCGGGACGGGTATGAAAGACCTGCCCGCGACCGATGCCCGGCATCGGCGCACGAGACGTTCCGCTAGGCTGGCAGACCCGTCTACACCGCGGCGGCGGGTGACATTCCCTTGCCATGCATCGGGTTTCCGCTGTTTGACAGCATAATCATGTATTCGTATATTCGCAAATATGAACATTGACGAGATGGACCGCTCCGCGAACGCCGCGGCGCAGTTGCTGAAGGCCCTCGCCAGTCCGGTGCGCCTGAAGATCCTCTGCCAGCTCGTCGATGGCGAGAAAGCCGTCGGCCAGCTCGCCGATCTGCTGCAGGCCCGCGACGCGCTGGTCTCGCAGCATCTGGCGCTGCTGCGCAAGGACGGGCTGGTGCGCACGCGGCGCGAGGCACAGACGATCTGGTACTCGATCGCGAGCCCGGCGGCCGAACGCATCATCCGCACGCTCTACGAGCTGTACTGCGCCGGCGACGGCGCGGGACCGGCTCCCGGACCCAAGCCGTAACCGACTGACTGACGGAGACCTGCCCCATGAGCCTGACCCGCCTCGATGCCCGCAGCCTGCAGGTGCGCCTCGCCGAGGGCCGTGCCGACCTGTACGACATCCGCGAGCCGGCCGAGTACGCCCGCGAGCACATCGACGGCGCGCGGCTGCTGCCGGCCGGCCGGCTCGGCCGCGAGCTGCCCGATCGCACGCCGGGGCGGCTCGCGGTGTTCATGTGCCAGAGCGGCATGCGCACCACCGAGAACGCCACGCGCATCCTCGGCTGCATCAGCGGGGAGGTGGCGATGCTCGACGGCGGGCTGGAGGCCTGGAAGCGCGCCGGCCTGCCGGTGATCGAGGACCGCTCGGCGCCGCTGCCGCTGATGCGTCAGGTGCAGATCGTCGCCGGCAGTCTGGTGCTGCTCGGCGTCGTGCTCGGCTTCCTGCTCGGCCCGGCCTGGTTCGGGCTGGCCGGCTTCGTCGGTGCCGGCCTCGTGTTCGCCGGCCTCACCGGCTTCTGCGGCATGGCGCGGCTGCTCGCGCAGCTGCCGTGGAACCGCATCGATCCGCCGTCCGCGCCGCGCGCCGTCTGAAGCCGGGGGGTCATCCGGCGTCGTGCGCCGCGGGCGGCGGATCGATGCCGCGTCGCCGGCACTCGGCCTCCCAGTCGGCGACGGCGCGTCGCCAGTAGTCGAACACGCAGGGCCGGCAGCCGCGTCCGCAGCATTCGAGCGGATGCGGGCGCGGCGGACGCGGTGGCAGGGCAGGGTGGTCGGACATCACGGGCTTCCACGCACGGGGAGAGGGCAATTATCGCCGCTGCGGCTGCATGCGATGCGGGCGTCCGGCGCACCGCCGGCTGATTGACGCGCTGCAGCAGACACGGCTAGCCTGTGCGCTCCCATCGGGGAGTAGTCGCCCTGCCTGCACGCGAGGGGCGCGCGTCAACAGACTTGCCGCTGCACGGCGGCATGGCGCGCGCAGTCCGGACCGGAGCTTCCGGCCCGGGGCTGACGAGACCTTTGGCATCGGTGCCGCAAGTCCGGGTCGGGCGGGCGGCGCCGGGCCATCGGCACGCGTCTTCGCCCGACCCCGCGTATCCGCGCTCCCATGGAAGCCTTCCTCGTCTCGACCTTCGTGGTCGCCATCGCCGAGATCGGCGACAAGACCCAGCTGCTCGCGCTGATCCTCGCCGCCCGCTTCCGGCGGCCGTGGCCGATCGTGCTCGGCATCCTCGTCGCCACCATCGCCAATCACTTCGCCGCCGGCGCGCTCGGGGCGGCGGTCGCGAGCCTGTTCGGGCCGCAGCTGCTGCGCCGGGCGCTGGGGATTTCCTTCCTCGCGGTCGCGGTCTGGGCGCTGATCCCGGACCGCATGGACGAGGACGAGCCGGTGCCGGCCAGCGCCCACGGCGCCTTCATCGCCACGACGGTGGCCTTCTTCCTGGCCGAGATCGGCGACAAGACCCAGATCGCGACCGTCGCGCTCGCGGCGCGCTTCGATGCGCTCGCGTGGGTGGTCGCCGGCACGACGATCGGCATGATGCTCGCGAACGTGCCGGCCGTGCTGCTCGGCCACCGGCTCGGGCGCGCGGCCTTCGCGCTCGGCTGGGTGCGCTACGTCGCCGCCGCGACCTTCGCGCTGCTCGGGCTGGCGGCGCTGTTCGACGTGAACCTCGATCCGTCCGGCTGGTTCGGGCACACGCCGGGCTGACGGGCATCGCCGGCGGGAACGGCGCGGCCTCCCGCCGGCATCGCAAGCGCGACCCGCATCGTCCGCCGCGCGCACCGGCCGCCTGCCGGTGCGTGCATGCCAGCGATGCAGCAGGCGCGGGCTGCGCCGTCCAGACTTCGCGGCGCCCGGCACGGCCCCGACGCGGACCGTGCCTTCCGTCCGCCGCTTCCGGAGCCTGCCCATGCGCCTGCGCTATTCGCCCACGTCGCCCTTCGTCCGCAAGATCTCGGTCGCCGCCCTCGAACTGGGGCTCGCCGAGCGCATCACGCGCGTGCCGACCAACCCCTGGGATCCGGCGAGCGACATCGCTCACGACAATCCGCTCGGGCGCATCCCGGCGCTCGTGCTCGATGACGGCAGCGGCACGGTGCTCTACGACAGTCCGGTCATCGTCGAATACCTCGATGCGCTCGCCGGGGGCGGGCGGCTGCTGCCGGC
>NZ_DAOLKE010000278.1:0-4759 GCF_035331805.1 Plasticicumulans sp.
ACGCGTTTCGAGGTGACCGCCGTAGCTCGCCGGACCGCCGAGCGCGAGGCCGAGCGCACCGGCCCCGGCCGCCATGACCGGGCCGGCGTTCGGGCTGTCCCAGTGCCGGGCCTGCGTGCGCCAGCAGTGCCAGGCCGTGCGTGCATCGCCGGCGAGGGCGTAGCTCGCCGCGCACAGCCGCGCCGGCAGCCAGTTCAGCGCGTCGTCGATGCGGGCCGCGACCTTGCCGAAGCGCTCGTGGCGCGCCGTCCGGTAGCCCCACATCGCATCGAGCGTGTTCGCCAGCCGGTAGCCGACGGCGCCGGCCGGACCGGCCAGCGCGTACCAGAACAGCGCGCCGCAGATCGCGTCGTTGCCGTTTTCCAGCACCGATTCGACGGCCGCGCGGGCGATGCCGGTTTCATCGAGCGTGGCCGTATCGCGCGAGACGATGCGCGCGAGCTGCTGCCGCGCCGCCGGCAGCTCGCCGGCGGCGAGCGGCACGGCCACGGCCTGCGCGTGCTCGTCGAGGCTGCGCGCGCCGAGCGCGAGCATCAGCAGCCCGGCGCCTAGCCACGGCCCGAAGCCCGGCAGCGCCCCGAGCCCGCCGGCCAGCAGCGTCGGCGGCAGCACCGCGAGCATCCAGACCAGCCCGCCGCGCCGGATCGAATCCCGGTACAGCCGGCGTTCGAGCGCACCGGCCCAGCGACCGAACCAGACCAGCGGGTGCCAGCGCAGCGGCGGTTCGCCGAGCAGGCGGTCGAGGAGGTACGCGAGCGCGGGCACGAGCACGGTGGCGGAGACAGAAGACATCGGCATTCCGGGGCGGGCGGTCTGGGGGCGCGCGAGTGTAGCCACGGCGCAGCGGCCCGCTACACTCGCGCGCCCCTTCACCGCCCTCCCCGACATGCCTTCGAGAGCCCGCCGATGAGCGCCCGCACGCTGATGATCCAGGGCACCGCCTCCGATGCCGGCAAGAGCACGCTGGTCGCCGCGCTGTGCCGGCTGCTGGCGCGCCGCGGTGTTGCGGTCGCGCCGATGAAGCCGCAGAACATGGCGCTCAACAGTGCCGTCACCGTCGATGGCGGCGAGATCGGCCGCGCGCAGGCGCTGCAGGCGCAGGCGGCGCGCCTCGATGCGCACACCGACATGAACCCGGTGCTGCTGAAACCGAATACCGACACCGGCGCGCAGGTCATCGTCCACGGCCGCGCCATCGGCACGATGGATGCCGTCGCCTACCACGCCTACAAGCCGGTGGCACTCGCGGCCGTGCTCGCCTCGCACGCGCGGCTGGCGGCGCGCTACGAACACGTCATCGTCGAGGGTGCCGGCTCGCCGGCCGAGATCAACCTGCGCGCCGGCGACATCGCCAACATGGGCTTCGCCGAGGCCGTCGACTGCCCGGTGTGGCTGGTCGCCGACATCGACCGCGGCGGCGTGTTCGCGAGCCTCGTCGGCACGCTGGAACTGCTGTCGGCCTCCGAACGCGCGCGCGTGCAGGGCTTCGTGATCAACCGCTTCCGCGGTGACATTTCACTGCTGCAGCCGGGCCTCGACTGGCTGGAGGCGCGCACCGGCGTGCCGGTGCTGGCGGTGCTGCCGTATCTGCACGGCCTCGCGCTCGATGCCGAGGACGCCATTGCCCGGGATGCCGACGTGCAGGACGGCAGGCCGCAACTGCGCGTGATCGCGCCGGTGCTGCCCCGCATCAGCAACCACACCGACCTCGATCCGCTGCGCCGGCATCCGCAGGTGGAGCTGCGCTGGATCGGCCCCGGCGAACCCATCCCGCCGGCCGACCTGATCGTGCTGCCCGGCTCGAAAAGCGTGCAGGCCGATCTCACGGCGCTGCGCGCCCGGGGCTGGGACACGGCGATCAGGCGCCACCTGCGCTACGGCGGGCGCGTGCTCGGCCTCTGCGGCGGGCTGCAGATGCTCGGCGAACGCCTGCACGACCCGCTCGGCCTCGAAGGCGCGCCGGGCAGCGCGCCGGGGCTCGGACTGCTCGCGCTCGAAACCACGCTTGCGCCGGAAAAGACCCTGCGCCGCGTGCGCGGCCGTTTCATCGGCATCGACGCTGGCGCGACCGGCGCACCGGTCGAGGGCTACGAGATTCACGCCGGCGTCTCGAGCGGCCCGGCGCTGGCAAGGCCGCTGCTGCGCCTCGATGACGGCCGCCTCGATGGCGCGGTGTCCGCAGACGGCCTGATCCGCGCCAGCTACGTGCACGGCCTGTTCGATCAGCCCGAAGCCCTCCTCGCGCTGCTCGACTGGGCCGGGCTGCCGCAGGCCGCAGCGCTCGACCCGGGTGCGCAGCGCGAGGCGGCGCTCGAACGGCTCGCCGATGCGCTCGAAGCGGCGCTGCGGCCGGGCACGCTGGCGCAGTGGTTCGGACTCGCGGAGCCGGCCGCGACCTGAAGCCGCGCACCTATGCTTGCAGGACGCCCTCCGGAGCCCGCCGCAATGACCGTCGCCCCGCGCCGCCGCATCGCCGTCGCCCTCGTGCTCGCCACCGGGCTGCTGACGGGCGCGAGCCGCGCCGATTCCTTCCGCCTCGACAACGGCCGGCTGATCACCGACGGCATGAGCCGCATCGAGGTGCTGTCCCGGGCCGGGCCGCCGCTGACGACGACGCTGCTGTCGGTCGGCATCAACGGCATGCCCTCGCGCGAACAGTGGCTGTACCGCGCGCCGGGTTCGATTTCCGGCGCTTACTGGATCAGCGTGATCTTCGAGGGCGACACCGCCATCGAGGTGCGCGCCGAGCGCGAGCGCTGAAGCCTCAAAGCGCCCGCAAGCCGGCCAGGAAGGCCTGCGTGCGCGAGCGCGTGCGCTCGACATCACCGAGCAGACGGCCGGCAAGCTCCCGCATCGAACGCGCCTCCTCGCCGGTGCGCTCGGCCGAGGCGCCGACATCGCGCGCCTCGCGGGCGACGGCCTGCGCCTCGCCGGACACGGCGCCGACCATGCCGGCGATCTCGGTCACGGCGATGCGCTGCTCGCCGATCATGCCGGTGATGTCGCGCACCGCCTCGCCGACCTGATCGACGGCGCTGGCGACCCCCTGCAGACCCTCGGCGCTGTGCGCGGAGCCGGCGCGGATCGCCTCGACCTCGCCGCCGACTTCCTTGGTCGCGCCCGAGGTCTGGTGCGACAGCGCCTTGACCTCGTTGGCGACCACCGCGAAGCCCTTGCCGTACTCGCCGGCACGCGCCGATTCGATGACGGCGTTCAGCGACAGCAGCCGCGTCTGTGCGGCGACGCCCTCGATGACGCGCAGCACCTTGTCGATCTCGGCCGTGGCCCCGAGCAGTTCGCCGATCGCGGCTTCGGCGGCCTGCACGCGCTCGCGGGCATGGCTCATGCGCAGTTCGCTGGTGCCGGTGGCGCTGTTGATGTTGCCGATCGAGACGCTGATCTGCTCGACCGCCGCCGCGGCGGTGCCGACGCTGGCCGAGACGGTGTCGATGCGTTCGAGCAGGCGGCGGATGTGGTTGCCGGAATCGGTGGCCTCGTGCGCCAGCCGGCCGGAGATGATCTCGACCTGGCTGGCAATGCCGCCGATTTCCTCGACGCTGCGCCCGACCTCGGCATCGAAGCGCGAGGCCAGCGCCTCGACCGGCGTCCACAGGCTGCGCACCAGCCGGCGCGCGAGCGGCACCGCCACCGCCACCGCCAGCATCGCCATGGCGAGCAGCGTGGCACCGAGGATCAGACCCGGCCGGTACAGCGTCGCGTCATGCACCTCGCCGACCACGTACCAGCGCACACCATCGATCTCGACCGGCAGGCGGATGCGGCGCACGCCGCGGCCTTCGGCGTCGGTCTCGTGCACGAAGTCATCGACGATCACGCCAGCGGCGCTGCGGCCGTACTCGGCGAACACGCGCTTGCCCTCGCTGCCGAGCGTGGCCAGCGTGTCGTTGAACTTCTCGATCGGCAGCTGCAGCACCAGCACGCCGAGCAGCCGGCCGCCGCTGCCGCCGCTGCGCACCGGCACGCCGATGAAGGCTGCCGGATCGCCGTTGCTCGGCGCATACGGTGCGAAGTCAGCGAACACGTAGTGGCCGGTATCGGTCAGCTGCTGCGCGCGCTTGTACACCGCGGCCAGCCCGCTGTCGGCCAGCGCCGGGCTGTCGAGGCGCGACGCAAAGTCGGATTCCTTGAACACCGTGTAGAGGATCTTTCCCGCGGGATCGATCAGGAACAGGTCGTAGTAGCCGCGATCTTCGGTGAAATTCGTCAGCCACGGCTGCAGGTAGGCATGCAGCCGGCTGTAGTCGGAGCCATCGCCGGCATCGTTGAGACGCTGCTTCTGGCCCTTCGGATTCGGATTGTCCTGGATGTAGAGCTGCTGCAGGCGCTCACGCGCCTGCAGCCCCTGGTCCTCGAAGGCCCTGGACAGGCCGATCAGCGCCGCACGCACCGTCGTCGAGCCGGCCAGCGTGCGCAGGTCGGCATGCACGTCCTTCAGGGTCCGCGCAAAGGTCTTGCGGCCGTTGTCGGCGAGGTTGCGTACCTCGGCCAGTTGCGAATCGACCGATTCCCAGTGCGCCACCAGAGCGCCGAGCACTGAAGACACCAGCAGCGACACAGCCACCAGCAACGCCATCAGCAGCGGCAGACGGCGGCTCGGCGGCAGCGAGGACAGGGCTTTCATCGACGGCGACTCCATGCGGTTGCGCATTCCGGCGCAGCGAAGGGAGGCGCAGTCTGACAGTCGATTCCGGCCTGACCAGAGGGTTTTACAAGGCTTGATGGTTGGCGCCGCAAGCGC
>NZ_DAOLKE010000279.1:0-4757 GCF_035331805.1 Plasticicumulans sp.
CAGGCAGTCGCGACCGACTCCTACGTGATGTGGGCGCCGCGGCGCCGGTCGCTGCGTCCGGACTCACGGCCCCCACATCACGTAGGAGTCGGTCGCGACTGCCTGCTTCAGCAGCTCGATCAGCGGCACGGCGCGCGTCGAGAGCGCCGGGCCGGGCGGCTCGGCGTCGTGGCCTTCGGCCTTGGCTTCCTCGGCGTCGGCTTCGGCGGCCTCGGTGGCCGCGGCGTCCTGCACCTTGCGCGCCTCGATCGCGGCTTCGAGCTTCGCGAGCGCGCCGGGGACATCCTCGGCCATCAGTGCGCCCTTCTCGCTGCCGCTGGTCCCCATCAGCCGCAGCAGTTCCTGCGCGTGCTGGCCGAACATCTGGATGCTGCCGGTGTTTTCACCACGGAACTTGATCAGCACGGGATGCGCCTCCTGTCAGACTCCCGTCGGAATGCAGGAGCCGGCCGGTCCGGTCCGGGGCGCCCGGCCCGGTGAATCACCCGGGACGGGCGCCAGCCTCTGGCCGCCGGCGGCCGGTCACTCCCACTCGATCGTCGCCGGCGGCTTGCCGGACACGTCGTAGACGACGCGGGAGATGCCGTCGATCTCGTTGATGATCCGCCGCGACACCAGTTCCAGAAAATCGTAGGGCAGGTGCGACCAGCGCGCGGTCATGAAGTCGATGGTCTCGACGGCGCGCAGCGCGATCACCCAGTCGTACTTGCGGCCATCGCCCATGACGCCGACCGAGCGCACCGGCAGGAAGACGGCAAAGGCCTGCGAGGTCTGGTCGTAGAGGCCGGCGCGGCGCAGTTCCTCGATGAAGATGTGATCGGCGCGGCGCAGCAGCTCGGCGAATTCCTTCTTCACCTCGCCGAGGATGCGCACGCCGAGGCCGGGGCCGGGGAAGGGATGGCGGTAGACCATCTCGTGCGGCAGGCCGAGTTCGACGCCGAGCTTGCGGACTTCATCCTTGAACAGCTCGCGCAGCGGTTCGAGCAGCTTCAGGCGCATGTGCGCCGGCAGGCCGCCGACGTTGTGGTGCGACTTGATCACGTGCGCCTTGCCGGACCTGGCGCCGGCCGATTCGATGACGTCCGGGTAGATCGTGCCCTGCGCGAGCCACTTCGCCGCCACCAGCCGGTTGGCCTCCTCCTCGAAGATCTCGACGAACAGGCCGCCGATGATCTTGCGCTTGGCCTCGGGGTCGGTGACGCCGGCGAGTGCGGCGAGGAAGCGTGCCTCGGCGTCGACGCGGATCACGCGCACGCCCATGTGGCGCGCGAAGGTCGCCATGACCTGATCGCCCTCATGCAGGCGCAGCAGGCCGGTGTCGACGAACACGCAGGTGAGCTGGCGGCCGATGGCCTTGTGCAGCAGCGCCGCGACCACCGAGGAATCGACACCGCCCGACAGGCCGAGGATGACCTCGTCATCACCGACGCGGGCGCGGATGTCGGCGAGCGCATCCTCGATGATGTTGCCGGTGGTCCAGAGCGCCTCGCAGCCGCAGATGTCGAGCACGAAACGCGCGAGGATGCGCGCGCCCTGGCGCGTGTGCGTGACCTCGGGGTGGAACTGCACGGCGTAGTAGCCGCGATCCTCGTCGGCCATGCCGGCGAGCGGCGCCGAGGCCGTGCTGGCGATGCACTTGAAGCCGGGCGGCAGCTCGCTGACGCGATCGCCGTGGCTCATCCACACGTCGAGCAGGCCGTAGCCTTCGGGCGTCGTGTGATCCTCGATGTCGCGCAGCAGCTGCGAATGGCCGCGCGCGCGCACCTGCGCGTAGCCGAACTCGCGGTGATCGGAGCTTTCGACCCGGCCGCCGAGCTGCGCGGCCATGGTCTGCATGCCGTAGCAGATGCCGAGCACCGGCACGCCGAGTTCGAACACGGCCTGCGGGGCGCGCGGCCCGCCTTCGACCGTCACCGACTCCGGACCGCCGGAGAGCACGATGCCGCTCGGGCGGAAACGGCGCACGTCGGCATCGCTCACGTCCCACGGATGGATTTCGCAGTAGACGCCGATCTCGCGCACGCGCCGGGCGATCAGCTGCGTGTACTGCGCGCCGAAGTCGAGGATCAGGATGCGGGACTGGTGGATGTCGCGGGTGGTCATGGCGGCGGCCGGGGGCTGGAGGGGCGTGGGGAGCGGCGGTGGTGAAAACGCCGCGAGGGGTGATCCTGCCACCCCTCGCCGTTCGGGTTGTGCCGCTCGGGCGGCGGCGTGCTTCTTTGCCGGGCAGTGCGTGCCGCAAGCCGCGGGCGGCTCAGCTGACGCGGTAGTTCGGGGCTTCCTTGGTGATCTGCACGTCGTGCACGTGCGATTCGCGCATGCCGGCGCCGGTGATGCGCACGAACTCGGGGCGGGTGCGCATGTCGTCGAGCGTCGCGCAGCCGACGTAGCCCATGCTCGAACGCAGGCCGCCCATCAGCTGGTGCACGATCGCCGACATCGGCCCCTTGTACGGCACGCGGCCCTCGATGCCCTCGGGCACGAGCTTCTCGACGGCGCTGGCGTCCTGGAAGTAGCGATCGGCCGAACCCTGCGAACCGGCCATCGCGCCGAGCGAACCCATGCCGCGGTAGGCCTTGTACGAGCGGCCCTGGAACAGCTCGACCTCGCCCGGGGCTTCCTCGGTGCCGGCGAGCAGGCCGCCGACCATGACCGCGTAGGCGCCGGCGACGATGGCCTTGGCGAGATCGCCGGAATAGCGGATGCCGCCATCGGCGATCAGCGGGATGCCGGCGGTCTTCAGCGCTGCGGCGACATTGGCGACGGCGCTGATCTGCGGCACGCCGACGCCGGCGACGATGCGCGTCGTGCAGATCGAACCCGGACCGATGCCGACCTTCACCGCATCGGCGCCGGCCTCGGCGAGCGCGATCGCGGCATCGGCCGTGGCGATGTTGCCGCCGATGACCTGCACGTCCGGGAACTGCGACTTGACCCAGCGCACGCGCTCGAGCACGCCCTGCGAGTGGCCGTGCGCGGTGTCGACGACGATCACGTCGACCCCGGCACCGACCAGCGCCGTGACCCGCTCGTCGGTGCCGGCACCGGTGCCGACCGCGGCGCCGACGCGCAGCCGGCCCCGGCTGTCCTTGCAGGCGTTCGGGAAGTCCGAGGACTTCTGGATGTCCTTCACGGTGATCATGCCGCGCAGCTGGAAGCGGTCGTTGACGACCAGCACCTTCTCGATGCGGTGGCGGTGCAGCAGCGCGATGACTTCCTCGCGCGAGGCGCCCTCGCGCACGGTCACCAGACGCTCCTTCGGCGTCATGATGCGGCTGACCGGCGCATCGAAGTTGGTCTCGAAGCGCAGGTCGCGGCTGGTGACGATGCCGACCAGATCCTCGCCATCGACCACCGGCACGCCGGAGATGCCGTTGGCGCGCGTGATCGCCAGCACCTCGCGGATGCTCAGCCGCGGCGAGACGGTGATCGGATCGGAGATGACGCCGGCCTCGAACTTCTTGACCCGGCGCACCTCGGCGGCCTGCTGCTCGGCGGTCATGTTCTTGTGCACGATGCCGATGCCGCCTTCCTGCGCCATCGCGATCGCCAGCCGGGATTCCGTCACCGTGTCCATCGCCGCCGAGACCAGCGGCAGGTTCAGCGTGATCTCGCGCGTCAGGCGCGTGGCGAGCGACACGTCCTTGGGCAGGACCGTGGAATGCGCGGGCAGCAGCAGCACGTCATCGAAGGTGAGTGCTTCCTGAACGATACGCAGCATGGGGGGAATCCTGAGCCGGCGATAAGGAAGCGGCGAAGTATAACGGTCTGACGCAAGGGCGGAACAGGCCGGCGCGTCCGGTCGTCCGCATTTGGCTGCGGTGCAGCACGACATGGCTGTGGCAGGCTGCACGCCCCGCCCTGCCCACACCTCACGCCCATCCGGCCCGGAGCCTGCCGCCGATGAACGAACCCGTCGTGCCCGCCCGCGACATCGTCAGCGTCTCGGCGCTGGTGCGTCAGGCCCGCGGCCTGCTGGAGATGAACCTGCCGATGCTGTGGGTCGAGGGCGAGATCTCCAACCTCGCGCGCCCGGCCTCGGGGCATCTGTACTTCACGCTGAAGGACGAGTTCGCGCAGGTGCGCTGCGCGATGTTCCGCACCCGCGCGCTGCTGCTGCGCGAAGCACCCGCCAACGGCCGGCAGGTGCTGGTGCGTGCGCGCGTGACGCTGTACGAGGCGCGCGGCGAGTTCCAGCTCGTGGTCGAATCGCTCGAACCGGCCGGCGAGGGCCGCCTGCGCCGCGCCTTCGAGGCGCTGCGCGCGCGCCTCGAAGCCGAGGGCCTGTTCGATGCCGCACACAAGCGTGCGATTCCGCGGCTGGCGCAGCGCATCGGCGTCCTCACCTCGCCGGCCGGCGCGGCGCTGCGCGACGTGCTGACGACGCTTGCACGGCGCGCGCCGCAGATCCCGGTCATCGTCTATCCGGTGCCGGTGCAGGGCGATGGCGCCGCCGCGAAGATCATCGCGATGCTGAAGACCGCCGCTGCGCGCGCCGAGTGCGACGTGCTGCTGCTCGTGCGCGGCGGCGGCTCGCTCGAAGACCTGCAGGCCTTCAATGACGAGGCGCTGGCGCGGGCCGTGCGCGCCTGCCCGATCCCGGTGATCGCCGGCATCGGCCACGAGACCGACGTGAGCATCACCGATCTGGTCGCCGACCTGCGCGCCGCGACCCCGACCGCCGCCGCGGTCGCCGCCAGCCCCGACACCGCCGACTGGCGCGAGCGCACCACGCGCCTGACGCTGCGCCTGCACGG
>NZ_DAOLKE010000280.1:0-4711 GCF_035331805.1 Plasticicumulans sp.
TCGGCAGTGCCATCAGCGGCTCCCTCCTTGTGGCGGCCGGTTCAGTCTGAACCGCCGCGGATGCGCCCGACCGTCGCCGTCGTCGAATGCCCTTCGACGAAACCGAGCACGATGACCTCGCCACCGGCGGCGATGACCTCGGCGCCGCCGGCGATGTCCTCGGGCCGGTAGTCGCCGCCCTTGACCAGCACGTCGGGCAGCAGTTGCGCGATCAGCGCGCGCGGCGTGTCCTCGGTGAAGGGCACGACCCAGTCGACGGCGCGCAGCGCAGCGAGCACTTCCATGCGTGCGGCGAGCGGGTTGATCGGTCGTTCGCTGCCTTTCATGCGGCGCACCGAGGCGTCGTCGTTGACGGCGACGATCAGCCGGTCGCCGAGCGCGGCGGCCTCGGCGAGATAGCGGACGTGCCCGGCGTGCAGCAGGTCGAAGCAGCCGTTGGTCATGACGATGCGCTCGCCGCGGGCGCGGGCGGCGGCGAGTTCTTCGAGCAGCGCCGTGCGCTCGACCACGCCTGCGGCCGGCGGACGCGCCGGCGCCAGTGCGGCAGCCAGTTCCAGCGGCGTGACCGTCGCGGTGCCGAGCTTGCCGACGGCGATGCCGGCGGCGTGGTTGGCGAGCTGCACGGCGTCGGCGAGCGGGCTGCCGGCGGCGAGCGCAGCGGCGAGCGTGGCGATCACGGTGTCGCCGGCACCGGTCACGTCGAACACCTCGCGGGCGCGGGTCGGGATGTGCTGCACCGGTGCGCCGTCGGCGGCGACCAGCGTCATGCCGCGCTCGCTGCGCGTGATCAGCACATGGCCGATGCCGCAGTCGGCCGCCAGACGCCGGGCCTGCGCGACCAGTCCGGCCTCGTCGGTCCACTCGCCGGCGACCGCGGCGAATTCGGCCTCGTTCGGCGTGATCAGCAGCGCGCCGGCGTAGCGCGCGTAATCCGTGCCCTTCGGATCGACCAGCACCGGCCGGCCGGCGGTGCGGGCGGCGGCAATCACGGCGGCAACGTCGCGCAGCGCGCCCTTGGCGTAGTCCGAGCAGACGACGATGCCGGCGGCATCGAGCAGCGCCGTGACGCCCGCGGCGAGGCGCGCCGGCTCGAAGTCCGGAAAGCCGTCCTCGAAGTCGAGCCGGATCAGCTGCTGGTGGCGGGCGAGCACGCGCAGCTTGGTGATGGTCGCGGCCTGCGGCACGACCTCGAACGCGCAGCCGACGCCGGCGGCTTCGAGCCGCGCACGCAGCACCCCGGCGGCCTCGTCGGCCCCGACCGGCGCACACACCCAGGCGCGTCCGCCGAGCGCGGCGACGTTCAGCGCGACGTTGCCGGCTCCGCCCGGGCGGTCGTCCAATTCCGAGACATGCACGACCGGCACCGGCGCCTCGGGCGAGATGCGCCGCGCCGGGCCGGACCAGTAGCGATCGAGCATCAGGTCGCCGGCGACGAGCACGCGGGCGCGGGAGAAATCGGGCAGGCGCATCGGCAGCGGTCCCCGGGGATCAGGTGGAAACAGGGGCACGGGCGGCAGCCGCCGGGTCCATCACCACCGGGCCCGGCATCCTGGCAGCCCCGCCCGCGGCAGCAGGCCCGGGAAACCCGCGAGGCGCGGCGGGCGGACTCAGCCGCCCGTCAGCCCGGCCTCGATCCGCTCGCACAGCCAGTGGCCGATCAGGATGTGGGCTTCCTGGATGCGGGCGGTGACGGTCGAGGGCACGCGCAGACATTCGTCGGCGAGTTCCGCGAGCGTGCCGCCGCTCTGGCCGGTCCAGCCGACGCACCAGCAGCCGAGCGCGCGGGCGCTGCGGGCGGCGGCGAGCACGTTCGGGCTGGTGCCGGACGTGGAGATCGCCATGACCAGATCGCCGGGCCGGGCCAGGGCTTCGAGCTGGCGCGAGAACACGGTCTCGAAGCCGAAGTCGTTGGCGTGCGCGGTCAGGATCGAGGTGTCGGTGGTCAGCGCGATCGAGGCGAGCGCGCGGCGATCGTAGCGGTAGCGGACCACCAGCTCGGCGGCCAGATGCTGGCTGTCGGCGGCGCTGCCGCCGTTGCCGAGCCAGAAGATGCGCCCGCCGGCATCGAGCGTCGTGCGCATGCGGGCGGCGAGCGCTTCGAGCTGCGCGGCGAGCGGCAGCAGGCCGGAGATGACTCCGGCGTGCGCGGCCAGCGTCGCGGCGAAGTCCACGGGCGCGTCAGTCCTTCAGCACGTAGTCGGCGCCGCAGTACGGGCACTTGGCGTAGCCCTTGTCCTCGATCGGCAGATAGACCTTCGGGTGCGAGTTCCACAGCGCCATGTCCGGCATCGGGCAGGACAGCGGCAGGTCCTTGCGGCTGACTTCGTAGCGGTTTTCGGTGTTGGCGGGCTTGGCGGCGGGCTGCGCGGACACGGTGTGACTCTCCCCTCGGGTGTGCAGGTTGTCATCGGCATGCGGGCCGCGACGCGCGGGCGCCGCGGTCCAGGAACAGGACAGGGTTCAGACCAGCGTCTGCCACTCCGGATACTGCTCGCGGCGGCCGTGGACCTGATCGAAGTACAGCTTCTGCAGGCGCTCGGTGACCGGGCCGCGACGGCCGATGCCGATCGCACGGCCGTCGACCTCGCGGATCGGCGTGACCTCGGCGGCGGTGCCGGTGAAGAAGGCCTCGTCGGCGATCCAGACCTCGTCGCGGGTGATGCGCTTTTCCTTCAGCGTCAGGCCGAGATCGGCGCAGAAGCGGATGATGGTGTCGCGGGTGATGCCGTCGAGGCAGGAGGTGAGTTCGGGCGTGTACAGCACGCCGTCGCGCACCAGGAACAGGTTCTCGCCCGAGCCCTCGGCGACGTAGCCCTCGACATCGAGCAGCAGCGCCTCGTCGTAGCCGTCGCGCAGCGCCTCCTGCAGCGCCATCATCGAATTCATGTAGTTGCCGTTCGCCTTGGCCTTGCACATCGTGATGTTGACGTGATGGCGGGTGAACGAGGAGGTGCGGATGCGGATGCCCTTCTCCATGCCCTCGGCGCCGAGGTAGGCGCCCCACGGCCAGGCGGCGACCATGGTGTGCACCTTGAGGTTGTCGGCGCGCAGGCCCATGCCCTCGGAGCCGTAGAAGCACATCGGCCGGATGTAGGCGGATTCGAGCTGGTTCTCGCGCACCGCGGCACAGCAGGCGGCGTTGATCTCGTCCTTCGTGTAGGTCATCGGCATGCCGACGATGTGCGCCGAGCGGAACAGCCGGTCGGTGTGCGCCTGCAGCCGGAAGATCGCCGCGCCGCGTTCGGTCTGGTAGGCACGCACGCCCTCGAACACGCCCATGCCGTAGTGCAGCGTGTGGGTGAGCACGTGCGTCTTGGCCTCGCGCCACGGCACCAGTTCGCCGTCGAGCCAGATCACGCCGTCGCGATCGTCCATCGTTGCCATGTTCGCAAGCCCTCGGTGCGCGCGGCGCTGCATCGGCGCCGCGCTGCGCATGTCTGCTGGTGGTCGGGAGGGGCGGTATTTCACCACAGAACGTGCGACACCGGGCAGCAGGGCTCAGGCGCGCAGGCGCACGTGCTGGACGGTGCCGCTCGCCGGCCGGCACTCGATCAGCTGCGGATGGGCACGCAGCAGCTTCTGCAACTGGGCGTGACCATAGCGTTTCACGTCGAAGCCGGGGTCACAGGCCCGGATCGCAGTGCCAGCGGCTGCAAGCGTCATCCAGGCACGGCTGGCCAGCGCCTGCCGCAACAGGGGCGACGGATCGGGTTTGACTGCGGCGGGTGTCAACCGAACCTCGCCGATCGGGCCGCTCGCACCCGGCCGGTGATCGATCAGGTCGCCATGGGCCAGGATCAGGGTCCAGAGCTTCGGAAAACCGAATTGCGCCGTGCTGAATCCCGGCACGAGCTGGCGCAGGGCACTTCCAAGGGCCGACATCGTGACCCACTGCCCGTCGGCCAGGGCCTGACAGAGCAGGTTGCGGATTTCGGCCTGCGACTTCGGATCGGTGTTCGTGACGGGCAACGGAGGCGTCTCCGGAGGCTCCGGCATGCCGGCCGCTGCCGGCCCTGCCGTTTCCGCGGTCGCCGGCACGATTTTCCGTACCAGCCGCATCAGGACCGGCTCCTCCTCCGCCACCACCGGGATAGCCACCGGATCAGTGGTCTGACGGGCTGACGGCTCCGGTGAAGGCGCCGGTTTCGGCATCGGCAGGGGTTGCTCCGGCGACGGCAGCACCGCTGCCGGCATGATTTCGCCGAGCGGTTCGACCGCCACGAACAGGTCCGCCGCCGCGCGCAGCGCCAGTGGCGTCGAGTCGCGGCCGGCAACGATGACGTAGCGGTCCGCCTCGCGCAGCCGCACGACGAGCCGCGTGTAGTCACTGTCGCTCGCGAGCAGGCAGAAACCGTCCGCATCACCATCGTGCAGCAGGTCCATCGCATCGACGACCAGCGCGATGTCGGCGGCGTTCTTGCCTGCAGCGCCCGGGAACACCTGCATGGCCTGGATCGCGTGCTGCACCAGCGCCTCGCGCCAGCGCCGCAGGCGCTCGCCGCTCCAGTCGCCGTAGGCGCGGCGGATGCGGACCTCGCCGTGACGCCCGAGCAGGTCGAGCAGCCGGCGCACGAGACCGGCGTCGGAGATGTTCTCGGCGTCGATCAGCAGTGCCAGCCGCCGGCGCGGCGACGCTCCCTGTCCTTCCATGCCTTCAGTCCTCCGCTTCCATGATCCGCTGCCACAGCCGCTCGACACCGTCGCGGTAGGG
>NZ_DAOLKE010000281.1:0-4691 GCF_035331805.1 Plasticicumulans sp.
CGGTGGCGAGGATCACGGTCACGACGAGGCCGCGCCGCTGCCGGCGACGCTGACCGGCGATGCGCCGCGGCGGCTGCCCGATGGCAGCGTGTTCGTGCCGAAGCCGGTCGGGCGCCTGCTCGGGCTGCGCACGCAGCTCGCGGCGATGGCGACGCTCGCGCAGACCGTGGTCGTGCCGGGGCATCTGATCGCCGATCCGAACCGCAGCGGCCGCGTGCAGGCACCGCAGGCCGGACGCATCGTGCCGGCGGCCGGCGGCATCGCGCACCTCGGCCAGCCGGTGCGCGCCGGCGAGGTGCTGGCCTGGCTGGAGCCGCTGGCGGCGAGCCTCGAAGCCGCCGGCCAGAGCGCCGGACTCGCCGAGCTCGACAGCCAGATCGAACTGGCCACGCAGCGCCTGAGCCGGCTGCAGCAGCTCGCCGGCAGCGTCGCGCAGCGCGAGATCGACGAGGCGCGCACCGAGCTTGCCGGCCTGCGCAAGCGCCGTTCGGCGCTCGGCACCGGACTCGGCGGGCGCGAGCCGCTGCGCGCGCCGGTCGATGGCGTCGTCAGCCGCAGCACGCTGGTCGCCGGCCAGATCGTCGAGGCGCGCGAGACGCTGGTCGAGATCCTCGACCCCGGCGCCTGGTGGGTCGAGGCCGTGGTGTTCGATGCCGGCCTCGCCGGCAACATCGACGCCGCACTCGCCGAAACCGACAACGGCCGCACGTACCGGCTCGGCTTCCTCGGCATGGGCTTCGAGCGGCGCGCCCAGGGCCTGCCGATGCAGTGGCGCGTCGACGGGGACGGCCGCGGCCTCAGCGCCGGCCAGCCGGTGCGGCTGCTGCTGCAGACGCGCAGCCGCAGCCGCGGCGTGCCGCTGCCGGTCGCCGCCCTCGTGCGCGGGGCCGATGGCGAGTCGCGCGTCTGGGTGCAGGCCGGCATCGAGCGCTTCGTGCCGCGGCGCGTGCAGGTCCAGCCGCTCGACGGCGAGCGCGTGCTGGTCACCGGGGGGCTGGCCGACGGCGAGCGCTTCCTGGTCATTGGCGCGAGCCTGCTCGCGCAGCTGCGCTGAAGCGGAGGGCGCCGTCATGTTCGATCGCCTGATCCGCACCAGCCTGGCGCTGCGCCTGCCGACGCTGGTCGCCGCGCTGGTGCTGCTGGTCTGGGGCGTGCAGCTCGCACGCGAACTGCCGGTCGATGTGTTCCCGGACCTCAACCGCCCGACCGTGACGCTGATGACCGAAGCCGAGGGCATGGCGCCCGAGGAGGTCGAGAGCCTGGTCACGGTGCCGCTCGAAACCGCGATGAACGGCCTGGCCGGCGTGCGCCGCGTGCGCTCGGTGTCCGGCGTCGGCCTGTCGGTGCTCTACGTCGAGTTCGACTGGGGCACCGACGTGTTCCGCAACCGCCAGCAGGTCGCCGAGCGCATCGGCAGCGTGCAGGCGCAGCTGCCGCCGGGCATCGTGCCGCAGATGGGGCCGGTCACGTCGATCATGGGCGAGATCATGCTGATCGCGCTGAAGGCCGGCGACGGCAGCGGCGACGGGCACGGCGGCGAAGCCGTGACGCCGATGCAGCTGCGCGATCTGGCCGACTGGACGCTGCGCCCGCAGCTGCTCGCCATCGCCGGCGTTGCGCAGGCGATCCCGATCGGCGGCGAGGTGCGCCAGATCCAGGTCGTGCCCGACCCGGCGCTGATGGAGGACCTCGACGTGACGCCGCAGCAGCTCGTCGAGGCGCTGCAGGGCTTCGGCGCCAACGTCAGCGGCGGCTTCCTCGATCACGGCGGGCGCGAGGTGCTGATCCGCGCGCTCGGGCGCAGCGCCCGCATCGCCGATCTCGAAGGGCTGGTGGTCGCGGTGCGCGACGACCGGCCGGTGTACCTCAAGCAGCTCGCCAGCGTGCGCGTCGCCGCGCGCACCAAGCGCGGCGACGCCAGCGTCGACGGCCGGCCCGGCGTCATCGTCTCGGTGCAGAAGCAGCCGAGCGCCGACACCGTGGACCTGAGCCGGCGCATCGACGCGACGCTCGCGAATCTCGCGCGCACGCTGCCGCCCGGCGTGCAGGTCGAGGTGCTGTTCCGGCAGGCGAACTTCATCTCGGCCGCGGTCGGCAACGTCGAGGATGCGCTGCGCGACGGCGCGATCATGGTCGCGATCGTGCTGTTCCTGTTCCTGCTCAACGTGCGCACGACGCTGATCTCGCTGACCGCGATCCCGCTGTCGCTGCTGGTGGCGGTGCTGGTGTTCGAGGCGTTCGGGCTTTCGATCAACACGATGACGCTCGGCGGACTCGCGATCGCGATCGGCGAGCTGGTCGACGATGCCGTGGTCGGCGTCGAGAACGTGCTGCGGCGGCTGCGCCAGAACCGGGCGCTCGCCGAGCCGCGCCCGGCGCTCGCGGTGATCGCGCAGGCGACGCTCGAGGTGCGCTCGGCGATCTTCTACGCGACGCTGATCATCGTGCTGGTGTTCGTGCCGCTGTTCGCGCTCGCCGGCATCGAGGGGCGGCTGTTCACGCCGCTCGGCATCGCCTACATGGTGTCGATGCTCGCGAGCATGCTGGTGTCGGTGACGGTGACGCCGGTGCTCTGCCACTACCTGCTCGCGCGCGGGGGCGTGCTCGAACACGGTGACAGCCCGCTGGTGGCCTGGCTCAAGCGCCAGGATGCGCGCCTGCTCGGCTGGTCGTTCCGGCACACGCAGGGGCTGGCGCTGGCCGCGGTCGGGCTGGTGCTCGCGGCCGGCTACGGCCTCACGCAGCTGCCGCGTGCCTTCCTGCCGGCCTTCAACGAGGGCAGCTACACGGTCAGCCTGCTGCTGAACCCCGGCACCTCGCTCGCCGAGTCGAACCGCATCGGCACGCTGGCCGAGCGCCTGCTGCTGTCGGTGCCCGAGGTCGTGCACACCGGCCGGCGCACCGGCCGCGCCGAACTCGACGAGCACGCCGAGGGCGTGCATTCGAGCGAGATCGATGTCGACCTGAAGCCTTCGGAACGTCCGCGCGCCGTCGTGCTCGCCGAGCTGCGCGCGCGGCTCGCACTGCTGCCGGCGGCGGTCAACATCGGCCAGCCGATCTCGCACCGGCTCGATCACCTGCTCTCGGGCGTGCGCGCGCAGATCGCGCTGAAGCTGTTCGGCGATGACCCGGACACGCTGCGCGGCCTCGCCGCCGGGCTGGAGGAAAAACTGCGCACGCTGCCCGGCCTCGTCGACGTGCAGCTCGAGAAGCAGGTGCCGATCCCGCAGGTGCAGGTGCAGCTCGACTACGCGCGCGCCGCACGCTACGGCGTGACGCCGGCGGCGCTCGGCGAGGCGCTGGAGACGCTGGTCAACGGCCGCGTCGTCACGCAGCTGATCGAGCGCGAACGGCGCTACGAGCTGGTGCTGCGTCTGGCCGAGGCCGAGCGCACGCCGCAGCGCCTCGGCGAGCTGCTGGTCGGCACGCCGGGCGGCTGGATTCCGCTGCGCCTGGTCGCCGACATCATCGAGACCGTCGGCCCGAACCAGATCGCCCGCGACGACGGCCGCCGGCGCATCGTGATCTCGGCCAACGGCGATGGCCGCGACATGGCGGCGATCGTCGCCGACCTGCGCGCGCTGCTGGCGGCAACGCCGCTGCCCGAGGGCTACCACACGACGCTCGAAGGCCAGTTCCAGGCCCAGGAATCGGCGACGCGGCTGATCGCCGGGCTGGCGCTCGCCGCGGTCGGGCTGATCTTCGTCGTGCTGTACGCGCGCTACCGCGCGGTGGTGTTCGCGCTGCTGATCATGGCCAACATCCCGCTCGCGACCGTCGGCGGCGTGGCGGCGCTGTGGCTGGCCGGGCAGGTGCTGTCGGTCGCGAGTCTGGTCGGCTTCATCACGCTCGCCGGCATCAGCACGCGCAACGGCATCCTGAAGGTCAGCCACTACCTGAACCTGATGCTGCACGAGGGCGAGGACTTCAGCGACGCGATGATCATCCGCGGCAGCCTCGAACGCCTGACGCCGGTGCTGATGACGGCGCTGGTCGCGGCCACCGGCCTGGTGCCGCTGCTGCTGACGCCGGACGCGCCGGGGCGCGAGATCCTGTACCCGGTCGCGGTCGTGATCTTCGGCGGCCTGATCAGCTCGACCGTGCTCGACACGATCCTGACGCCGGTGCTGTTCCGCCGCTTCGGCCGCGCGGCGGCGCTGAGGCTCGCGGCGGCCGGCGGCGAGGAGCGCTACTGATGGGCACCGGCGGCCGGCTGCCGGCGATCCGCGCCTCGCCGGCCGGCCCCGGCCCTGCGCGCTGCCCGCCTGCATCCCCCCGACTGATCCGGAGTTCCGAAGCCATGAATACGCCGTTTAACACCCTGTTTCCGAAGCTGTTCCTCGTCGCGCTGGCCGGCCTGCCGGCGGCCGTCCTCGCCCACGGCGACGCCGCCACCGGCGCGCACGGCGGCACGCTGATCGAGTCCGGCGAGGTCGTGCTCGAATGGATCGGCGCGCGCAACACCATCTGCCTCAGCGATCACGGCAGCGGCGCCCCGATCCCGAGCGCGCAGGCCGGCGGCCGGATCATCGTCGCCGGCGCCGGCGCGCAGGAACTCACGCCGGCCGACGGCAACTGCCTGCGCTATCCGACGGCGCTCGCCGCCGGCAGCAAGGCCGTCGTCTCGATCCGGCTGCCGGGGCGGCCGCCGGTGCAGGCGCGGCTGGAACCGTGAGCCCGCCTGCCCCGGC
>NZ_DAOLKE010000282.1:0-4677 GCF_035331805.1 Plasticicumulans sp.
GCCCGCCCCGCCCCGCCGGCGTTCGCGCTGGCTGCGCGCGCTCGGCTGGTTCTTCGGCGGGCTGCTGGCGCTGCTGCTGATCCTGCTCGGTGCGCTCGGCTGGCTGCTCGGCACCGATTCCGGCCTGCAGGCGCTGATCGGCCTCGCGCGGGATCATGCGCCGGGCACGCTGGTGGTCGGGAAGGCCGAGGGCCGCGTGCTCGGTGATCTGCGCCTGAGCGGCTTCGACTGGCGCAACGGCGAGCTGCACGTGCAGGTCGCGCGCCTCGAACTCGACTGGTCGCCGCGCCGGCTGCTCGAACCGGCGCTGCACATCAGCCGGCTCGCCGTCAGCGGCGTCGCGCTGAAGCTGCCGCCGCCGGCGCCACCGCCGGAACCCCCGCCGCCCGCGCAGCCGTTCACGCTGCCGAACCTGGCGCTGCCGCTGGCGATCGAGCTCGACAACGTGATGGTCGACGGCGTGCGCGTGCAGCCGGCGGCCGGCGCGCCGGTCGTGATCGACAGCGCCCGGCTCGCCGCGCGCTACACCGTCGACGGACTGACGCTCGATCATCTCGACGTGCGCATGCCCGGCATGAACGCCGGCGGCAAGGGCCATCTCGCCCCGGCCGGACGCTGGCCGACGACGATCGAACTCGGCGGTCATCTCGATGAAACCCCGCTCGCCGCGCCGCTTGATATCACGCTGCAGCTCGCCGGCACGCTCGATCGCTTCGAGCTGAAGGCGAGCACGCGCGGTGCCGTCGAATCCACCGTCACGGCCAGCGTCGACGATGCGCTCGGCCTGCCGCGCTGGAATGCCGAGGTGCAGGCGCTAGCGGTGCTGCAGGCGCTCGCGCCCGAGCTCGGCACGCCGGCCTGGCAGCTCGCGCTCGAAGCCGCCGGCACCACGACCGAAATCCGCGTGCGCTCGCTCGCCGTGCATCGCGCCGGCAGCCCGCTGGCGCTGACCGCGCTCGGCGGCATCTCGCTCGCGCCCGACCCGGCGATGAGCCGCATCGAGTTCGAAGGCGACTGGCGCGCCCTCGCCTGGCCGATCGACGGTCCGGCGCAGATCGCGAGCCCCGAGGGTCACTTCCGGGTTTCCGGCACGCAGGCCGACTGGCGCACGACGCTGAAGCTGCTCGCCGACGTGCCCGAGGCCGGGCGGCTCGCGACCGAGGCAAGCGTGCGCGGCGACACCGCGCACGCCGTCATCGAATCGCTGGCCGTGCGCTCGCCGGACGGCCCGGCGCAGATCGACGCCAGCGCTCGCGTGAGCTTCGCCGACCTGCGCTTCGCGGTGGACGCGAACTGGCGCCAGCTCGGCTGGCCGCTGAAGGGCAAGGCGCAGTACGCGAGCCCGAAGGGCAGGCTCCAGGCCGAGGGCACGCCGAAGCAGTACACGTATGCGCTCGAACTCGACGCCGCCGGCGACAGCGTGCCGCCGCTGACGCTGAAGGCGAGCGGCGACGGCAGCGACGAGGCGGCCAGGCTGGCAACGCTCGCGATCACGCTGCTCGATGGCCGCATCGACGGCAAGGCCGACGTGCGCTGGGCGCCACGGCTCGAATGGGAGGCCGAACTCGCCGGGCAGAAGCTCGATCCCGGCAGGTTCGCGCCCGAATGGCCGGGGCGCATCGCCTTCGAACTCACGAGCGACGGCCACATCGATGCCGACGGCCAGCCGCAGGCGCACGTGCTGCTGTCGAAGCTCGACGGCCGGCTGCGCGATCAGCCGCTCGACGGGCGCATCGATGCGCGCGTCAGCGGCGCGAACCTCGACCTGCCGGCGGCGAAGCTCGTCTACGGCGGCACGCGCCTCGATGCCGAAGGCCGGATCCACGAGACCTGGGACCTGCGCTGGAAGCTCGCCGCGCCCGATCTCGCCAGAGCCGCGCCGGGCCTGCGCGGCCGGCTCAGCGGCGATGGTCAGCTCAGCGGCCCGCGCGAACGTCCGCAGCTCCAGGCGAAGCTCGACGGCCAGAACCTCGGCTGGCCGGATGGCGGCCTGCAGACGCTCACCGTGCGCGCCGATGTCGATTCCGCCGGCCGGCGGCGCTCGGAACTGCACGTCGACGGCCGGGCGCTGGCGCTCGCCGGCCAGAGTTTCGAGCGCCTGCAGCTCGATGCCGACGGCACGGCCGCCGCGCACCGCGCCGAACTGACGCTCAACGGTGCGCCGGTGCGCGCGGCGCTGCGCCTGAGCGGCCGCATCGACGGCGAACAATGGCTCGGCAGGCTCGAACGGCTCGACCTGCTGCAGACCGGACTCGGCGACTGGAAGCTCGAACAGCCGGCCTCGATCCGGCTTGCGACCGCCTTCGATGCCGCGAAGGTGTCGCCGCTCTGCCTCGCCTCGCGCCCGACCCGGCTCTGCGTGCAGGCCGACTGGCGCGCCGCCGACGGCGGCACGGCGACGCTGAAGCTGACGAAGTTCGTGCCGGACAAGGTCAAAAAATTCCTGCCGCCCGAACTCGCCCTGCAGACCTCGGTGGACGCCGACGCCGAAGCCGTGCTCGGCCCCGGCCCCGGTCATGCCCTGAAGAACGCGCGGGCGCTGGTGACGATCGCACCGGGGCGCGTGCGCTGGACCGGCGCGGCCGCGCCGATCGAGCTGCCGGTCAACGGCCGGCTGGAAGCGAAGCTCGACGCCGGCAGCCAGCTCGACGGCAGGCTGCAGTTCGGCATCGGCGGCAGCGACGGCATCGATGCCGAGGTGCGCACCAGCGGCCTGACGGCCGAGGCCGGCCTGAGCGGGCGCGTGCGTGCGAACTTCAACCGCCTCGACCTGCTGCCGGCGCTGTCGCCGGAAATCTCGCGCGCCAGCGGCCGCGTCAACGCCGATCTGACGCTCGGCGGCAAGCTGTCGGCACCGACCTTCCGCGGCCGCGCCGGCCTGTCCGGCGGCGGCTTCGAGCTGCCGGCACTCGGCCTGAAGCTGCAGGATGTCGCCGTGCTCGCCGATGGCGACGGTCAGGGCGGGCTGCGCTTCACGGGCGGCGCGCGCTCCGGCAGCGGCCACGTCGCGCTCGACGGCGCCTGGCAGCCGGCCAGCCAGCGCTTCCGGCTGCATCTGAGCGGCGAGGACTTCCAGGCGGCCGATTCCTCGACGCTGAAGCTGCGCGTCTCGCCGGAGCTGACCGCGCAGCTCGCCGACGGCACGCTGCGCATCGACGGCGAAGTGCACGTGCCGTATGCGCTGATCAAGCCGCCGGACCGGCGCAACGTCGTCAGTCCGTCCGATGACGTCTACATCGTCGGCGATGCGCACGCGGAATCGACGCCGATGGCGATCCAGGCGCAGGTGCGCGTCACGCTCGGCGACGACGTGCGCATCGACGCGCCCGGCTTCAAGGCGCGGCTGCTCGGCAGCATCGTCGTCGAGCAGGTGCCGCCGCTCGCGCCGCGCGCCACCGGCGCGCTCGAGGTCGAAAGCGGCGAGTACGAGATCTTCGGCCAGAAGCTCGACATCGAGCGCGGCCGGCTGCTGTTCTCGGGCGGCCCGGTCGACAACCCCGGCCTCGACCTGCGCGCAACGCGCACCGTCGATGACGTGGTCGCCGGCGCGCGCATCGGCGGCTCGGCCAAGCGCCCGGAGCTGAAGCTGTTCTCGGAACCGTCGATGCCGGACGCCAGCGTGCTGTCGTATCTGGTGTTCGGGCAGGCGCCAAGCGCGAACAGCGGCTCGGAATCGGCGCTGCTGATGCGCGCGGTCGCCGCGCTCGGCACCGGCGGCGCCAGCAACCTGACCGGCGGCATCGGCAAGTCGCTCGGCTTCGACCAGTTCGGCTTCGAGTCCGGCGGCGAGGACGGCGTCAAGGGCGCCTCGCTGATGCTCGGCAAGTACCTGACGCCGAAGCTCTACGTCAGCTACGGCGTCGGCCTGTTCGAGCCGACCGGCACCTTCCTGATGCGCTACAAGATCACCGACTGGCTGTCGGCCGAAGCCCGCTCCAGCGGCACGGCCACCGGCGGCGACCTGATCTACACGCTGGAGAAAGGCGGCCCGGCCGATCCGAAGGACCCGTCCTACATCCCGCCGCCGAGCCGCATCGGCGGCAAGTCGCCGACGCCGAAGGACAACACCGCCCCGCCGCCGAAACCCGGTGCCGGCGGCTGATCGGGCCGCGCCGGTCGCGCTATGCTCCGCGCCCGCCGCCGCCCGCCTCCACCTTCATCGAGATCATCGCCATGCCTTCCTTCGACGTGGTTTCCGAAATCAACGAACACGAACTGAACAACGCCATCGACCAGGCCAACCGCGACATCGACGCCCGCTACGACTTCAAGGGCGCCGAGGCGCGCGTCGAGCGCAGCGAATGGGAGCTGACGCTGCACGCGAAGACCGAATTCCAGATCGAGCAGATGAGCACGATCCTGTACCAGAAGCTCGCCAAGCGCGGCATCGACATCCGCAGCCTGAAGGTCGACGAGGTAAAGACCGCCAACCTCAAGGCCAGCCAGAAGATCACCGTGCGCCACGGCATCGAGTCCGAGCTGGCGAAGAAGATCGTCAAGCTGATCAAGGACTCGAAGATGAAGGTGCAGGCGCAGATCCAGGGCGAGCAGGTGCGCGTCACCGGCAAGAAGCGCGACGACCTGCAGGAGGCGATCGCGATGCTGCGCGCCACCGACCAGATCGACATGCCGCTGCAGTTCACGAACTTCCGCGACTGACGCGCCCCGCCGCCCGCG
>NZ_DAOLKE010000283.1:0-4665 GCF_035331805.1 Plasticicumulans sp.
GCCAGTCGCCGGCGCCGTCCTTCAGCACCGTGCGCTGCGGGAAGCGGCAGATCGGCCGGCTCCAGGCGACGCTGCTGTTGTCGGGGCCCCAGGCGTGCATCGTCAGCGTGTCCGGGGCGCTGCCGTCGAACAGCCAGTGTTCGAGCGCGGTCAGCGGATCGATGCTGCGCTCGTCGACGCCGGGACCGGGGCTGGCGGCCGACTGCACGCCGCAGTGATCCATGCCCGGGATCATGAACAGGCGCACGAAGCCGTCGGCCGCGGCGCTGCCGCCGGCCCGGGCGGCGACCGCCTCGAAGTAATCGACGCTCTTGTACGGCGTGACCAGCGGATCGGCCCAGCCGTGATACATCAGCATGCGGCCGCCGGCCTTCTGGAAGGCACCGAGGTCCGGATCATCGGCGTTCAGCAGTGCCGCCGAGGCGCTCATGCGCGCCGGGTCACGGTCGAAGTCGAAATCGGTGAGCTGATAGGCCGGTCCCGGGTCGGTCTCGAAGGCCAGATAGCGCAGGAAGTCGAGCGCGATCGGCGGCACGAAGCCGTTCGGGAAGGCCGCGGCATAGGCCGGGGCGCCGGTCAGCCACAGGCCCCAGTACAGCTCCGAGCCTTCCGGCACGCCGCCCGGATACAGCGGCCGGCCGAAGCGGTCCTGCGCGCCGCGGCGCCAGAGTTCGAGCGTGCGCAACTCGACGCTGCTCAGGCACTGCGGGCCGTCGGCCAGGCCGCAGGCGAGGGCGGACAGATCCGGCCTGCAGCGGCGCGGATCGGCGATCGAGCCGTCGACGACGCCATCGAGCCCGTCGCACTGCGCGAGCGTGGTCTCGTAGATCAGCTTCGCCTTGTCGGTGTTGCCGGCGTTGAACACGCGCCCGCCGTCCGGACCGGTGTTGGCACGCTCCAGCCACGCGAAGGCGGTGCCGACCAGGCCGGGGTAATCGAGGCCGGGCGCTCCGGCGACGATGCCATTGAACTCGTTCGGGTATTTCAGCGCCGCCTTGACCGCCAGCCGCCCGCCGGTCGAGCAGCCGGAGAAGATCGACGGCACCGCAGTCCTCGGCGCGTAGAACTGGCGGATCACGGCCTTGGCGAGCGTCGCGGTGGCGCCGATCGAGCGGTACGCGAAGTCCTCCTCGGCCTGCGGACTGGCGTAGCCCCAGCGCCCGTCGACGTTGCTGCCGGCGTGGCCGGTGTCGCTGGTGGCGGTCGCATAGCCGCGCGCGAGCCCCGGCAGGCTGGAGTTGAACAGATGCGGGTAGTCGGTCAGCACGTCGCCGCAGAGGCCGCCGCAGCCGGACTGGAAGTAACGGCCGTTCCACGCCGAATCGACCGGCAGGCGCACCTCGACGTGGATGGCCGGACGCACGACGGCGCGCACGCGGCAGTAGGCCGGCAGGTGGACGGTCTGGCCGGGCAGCTGGGCGGAGGTGGCGCCGACGACGTTCGCCGTCAGCGGATCGGTCAGCGGCAGCGCCAGCTGGGCGAGCGCGGCGCAGCGCCGCGCGAAGTCCTCGGGCACCGGTTCCGCTGCGGTCGCGGCGAACGCGACCGGCGACAGTCCGGCGATGAGCGCGACGACCGCGCCTGCAATCCACTTCTGGTTCATCGGCAGCTCTCCTGGCGGTTCCTTGCATTGTTGCGAGGCAACATTGCGAGCCTATGCGAGGCCGGGAAGAGCTGCCACGGACGGGGCAGGGGATGCGGTTCTGGTCAGACCAAAGCCGCCGGCCTGGCTGCTTACTTGACGACCGACAGCCCCTGCGGCTGGCTGGAGAACCAGGCGGCGAGGTCGAGCCGGTCCTGCGCCGTCAGGTTCTGCGCCATCGGCGCCATCATCGGGTTCTTGCGCGCGCCGGAGTGGTAGTCCTCCAGCGCCTTGACCAGATAGTCGGCGTGCTGGCCGGCGAGCTTCGGGAAGGTGCCGGCCGCGGAGTTGCCGTCGGCGCCGTGGCAGGCGACGCAGCCGAGCTTCGTGACCTTCTCCTTGCCGGCGGCAGCGTCGCCCTTCGCGGCCGGCTGGCCCGGGGACGGCGGCAGCTTCGACAGCCAGGCGGCGACCTCGGCGCTCTGGGCCTCGTCGAGGCCGCTGGCGTTGGCGGTCATCGTCGGATGCGCGCGCTGGCCGCTGCGGTATTCCTTGAGGGCCGCAGCGAGGTAATCGGCGTGCTGGCCGCCGAGTTTCGGCACGTGATAGCTCGGATAGACGTTGGTGTAGCCGGGCACGCCGTGGCAGCCGAGGCAGGTGTTGAACAGCACCCGGCCGGCCGGCAGGTCGCCGGCGGTGGCGGGGACGGCGACGGCCAGCAGCGCGGCGGCAAGGGCGACGGTGACGGCGGCGCCGGAAGCAGGACGGACGATGGACATGCGGGTTCTCGCTTGGTGGGCAGGGGGCGGGCTTTCTGCGGGCCTTCGGCGTTCAAGACTATTGACGATCCCGCCGCTTGCAAGCTCAGGGAATGCGTACAGTCGCACGGCTTTTGCCGCTGCCGGCGCGCTGTGCTGAAATGCCCGGCCCCACACCGCCGCGGCGCCTGATGCGTTCGATGCGCCGCGGCCCGAACGCGCCGATCCGCCCCGGAGTGCCCCCATGCCCGAGTACCGTTCCCGCACCACCACCCACGGCCGCAACATGGCGGGCGCCCGCGCGCTGTGGCGCGCGACCGGCATGAAGGACGGCGACTTCGGCAAGCCGATCATCGCGGTCGCCAACTCCTTCACGCAGTTCGTGCCCGGCCACGTGCACCTGAAGGACCTCGGCCAGCTCGTCGCGCGCGAGATCGAGGCCGCCGGCGGCATCGCCAAGGAATTCAACACCATCGCCGTCGACGACGGCATCGCGATGGGCCACGGCGGCATGCTGTACTCGCTGCCCTCGCGCGAGCTGATCGCCGATGCCGTCGAGTACATGGTCAACGCCCACTGCGCCGACGCGCTGGTGTGCATCTCGAACTGCGACAAGATCACGCCCGGCATGCTGATGGCGGCGATGCGCCTGAACATCCCGGTGGTGTTCGTCTCCGGCGGCCCGATGGAAGCCGGCAAGACGCGCCTCGCCGGTCAGGACGTGAAGCTCGATCTGGTCGACGCGATGGTCATGGCCGCCGATTCGAAGGCAAGCGATGAAGAGGTCGCCCAGGTCGAGCGTTCGGCCTGCCCGACCTGCGGCTCGTGCTCGGGCATGTTCACGGCCAACTCGATGAACTGCCTGACCGAGGCGCTGGGCCTGAGCCTGCCCGGCAACGGCACGCTGCTCGCAACCCATGCCGACCGGCGCGAGCTGTTCCTCGAAGCCGGCCGGCGCATCGTGACGCTGGCGAGGCGCCACTACGAAGAGGGCGATCACTCGGTGCTGCCGCGCGCGATCGCCAACTTCCAGGCCTTCGAGAACGCGATGAGCCTCGACATCGCCATGGGCGGCTCGACCAACACCGTGCTGCACCTGCTGGCCGCAGCCCAGGAAGGCGGCGTGCAGTTCACGATGAGCGACATCGACCGCCTGAGCCGGCGCGTGCCGAACCTCTGCAAGGTCGCGCCGGCGACGCAGAAGTACCACATCGAGGACGTGCACCGGGCCGGCGGCATCATGGCCATCCTCGGCGAGCTCGATCGCGCCGGCCTGCTGCACCACGACGTGAAGACCGTGCACAGCGACACGCTCGCCGCCGCACTCGCCGCCAACGACATCGCCGTGGCGACCTGCACCGACGCCGCGCGCAAGCGTTATCTCGCCGGCCCGGCCGGCATTCCGACGCAGGAAGCCTTCAGCCAGGACTGCCGCTGGCCCACGGCCGATGCCGACCGCAAAAACGGCTGCATCCGCGACCGGGCGCACGCCTATTCGCAGGACGGCGGTCTGGCGGTGCTGTTCGGCAACCTCGCGCCGGACGGCTGCATCGTCAAGACGGCCGGCGTCGATGAGTCGATCCTGAAGTTCACCGGCCCGGCGCGGATCATGGAAAGCCAGGAGGACGCCGTCGCCGCGATCCTGAACGACGAGATCCGCGCCGGCGATGTCGTGCTGATCCGCTACGAAGGTCCGAAGGGCGGCCCGGGCATGCAGGAGATGCTGTATCCGACCAGCTACCTGAAGTCCAGGGGCCTCGGCAAGGCCTGCGCGCTGATCACCGACGGGCGCTTCTCGGGCGGCACCTCGGGCCTGTCGATCGGCCACGTCAGCCCCGAGGCGGCCGAGGGCGGCAACATCGCGCTGGTCGAGGAGGGCGATCCGATCGAGATCGACATCCCGAAGCGCAGCATCCGCATCGTCGTGTCCGACAAGGATCTCTCCGAACGCCGCAGCCGCATGACCGCGAGCGGTGCCCGGGCCTGGAAGCCGGTCAGCCGCGAGCGCGTCGTGTCGACGGCCCTGAAGGCCTACGCGGCGATGACGACCTCGGCGAGCCGCGGCGCGGTGCGGGACCTGTCGCAGCTGGAGCGCTGAGCGAGGCTGACCGGACGCAGCACCGGCGGCGTGCAGGGACGCTGCCGGTGCTGCGGCGGCGCAGAACCGGGAGCACGCAAGCCGGATGGATCAGCAACGCCTGCAGGAACGCATCGCCGCCTTTCTGAAGGCGCTCGGACAGCTGGAGCGCGCGGCCCGGCAGCCGAAGGACGAATTCCTGCGCGATTCGGTCATCCAGCGCTTCGAGTTCACGCATGAACTCGCCT
>NZ_DAOLKE010000284.1:0-4634 GCF_035331805.1 Plasticicumulans sp.
GGTACGACGGGCAGCATTCGATGGCAGGATGCCCAGTCGCTTTGTGCCCGCCGTGCGCCGGATGGCGCCGGCATCAACCGCTGTGAGGCAATGAGCATCTGGCGTGAAGCCATCGGGCCGTTCATGGCGACGACCCGGTATTGATCATCGCAAGCTGTCGTTCTCCCTTGCGGCCATGGCACCGGCCCGCTCAGTCCATCCGCCCGACCAGCGCCAGCCTCAGCCCGAAGCCCACCAGCAGCGCCCCGAATCCCCACTGCTGCATTCGCCGGCGCAGCACGCTGCGTCGCAGCCAGTGGCCGATGACAACGCCGGCAAAGACATACAGCCCATCGAACAGCAGACCGATGCCGACCAGTACGGCACCGAGCCGGAAGAACGGGCCGGCCGGGTCGGTGGCATCGACCGATACGAACTGCGGCAGCAGCATCGAGCAGAACAGCAGGGCCTTGGGATTGGTGAGATTGGTCAGCAGCCCGCGCAATGCGGCAGCGGCCAGACTGTGCGCCGGCATCGGCGGCTCGCGGGCCGGGTCCTGTGCGCAGGGCAGCGGACTGCGTGCGATGTGCAGGCCGAGCCAGACCAGATACGCCGCGCCGACCAGGCGCAGCCCCTCGAAGGTCTGCGGCGAGTTGTGCAGCAGGGCCGCCAGGCCGAGTCCGGCCAGCGTCACGTGAATGCAGCGCGCCAGCGCCAGCCCTGCGGCCACCGCCAGCGCAGCCCGGCGGCCCTGCGTACCGGCGGTCTGCAGGATCAGCAGCATGTCCGGACCGGGCAGCAGATAGACCGTGACCAGCGCACCGATGAACAGCCCCGTGTGTTCCATGACCGGGCCTCCCGTCTGTGGAATCGAGCGGGCAGGGTAGACGCATGACCGAAGCCGGGGATTGCGTATTCAGCCATCCATGCCTACGGTTCTGGCAGAACATGCCATTGATTGATCTTTAATCTGTTGATCATGCCAATCCTGAAACCCGACCGGCTCGACCGGCGCATTCTCGAAGCCTTGCAGCGCGATGCGCGCCTGAGCAACGTCGAACTTGCCGAGGCCATCGGCCTGTCGCCGTCGCCCTGCCTGCGGCGCGTGCGCCTGCTGGAAGAGGCCGGCGTCATCAGCGGCTATCACGCGGCGCTGGATCGCAACGCGGTCGGGCTGGGGCTGACGGTGTTCGTCGGCGTCAAGGTCGGTCCGCACCATGAAGAAGCCTCGACGGCCTTTCGCGAGGCCGTCGTGCAACTGCCCGAGGTCGTCTCCTGCCATCTGGTTTCCGGCGAGGCCGACTTCCTGCTGCAGGTGGTCGTGCCCGATCTGCCGGCCTATGAACGCTTCCTGCTCGGCACGCTGCTGAAGCTGCCCGGCGTCAGCGACATCCGCAGCAACTTCGCGATCGCCACGGTCAAGGCGCAGACGGCGCTGCCGCTCGCGCATCTGGGGGCGGGCGGCGGCTGACGCGGCAGCGATCCGACAATTCCGACGGTTCCTGTCGGATTCCCTACCGCCCCGCTCGGGCTGCCATGACGTGCAAGTGCCTGAACCGGCGGTTGCCTGTGTCAATTTGCATGGAACTTGCTCCTGTGCCCCGTGCAGATTCGGGTTCGGGGAAGGGCTGGGCCATGCATGACATTGCGATCGTCGGTGGCGGGCTGTGCGGGCTGGCGCTGCTGCGGCTGCTCAGCGGCAGCGGGCTCGATGTGGTGCTGTTCGAGGCGCGGGCGCGGCTCGGCGGGCGGGTGCTGTCGGTGCCGGCGCGCGGCGGGCATCCGGGCGGCGATCTCGGGCCGGGCTGGTACTGGCCGGACACGCAGCCGCTGCTGAACGGCCTGATCACCGAACTGGGGCTGCGCACCTTCGCGCAGCACGATCAGGGCATCTCCCTGTACGTCGGCGGGCCGGACCAGCCGCCGGCGAGCCTCGGCGAGCGGCCGGTGCATGACGGTGCGCGGCGCATCGACGGCGGCATGGGCCGCATCATCGAGGGGCTTGCGCACGCGCTGCCGCCCGCCCGCCTGCAGACCGGCTGCCGGCTGCACCGGCTGCGTGACCACGGCGATCACGTCGAACTCGGTTTCACCGACACGGCCTTCGGACGCACCGTGCGCGCCCGGCACGTCGTGCTGGCGCTGCCGCCGCGGCTGATCGACGAGACGCTCGCGTTCGAGCCGGCCCTGCCGGCGGAGCTGCGCGCGGCGATGCGCGACACGCCGACCTGGATGGCGGCGCAGGCCAAGCTGCTCGCCGCCTGCGAGCAGCCGGTCTGGCGCGTGTTCGGCTGCTCCGGCAATGCCTTCGTGCGCCATGCGCAGGCCGTGGTCGGCGAGGTGTTCGATGCCTGCGATGCCGCCGGCACGCGCGCCGCGCTCGGGGGCTTCGTCACGCCGCCGGCGGCGCTGCGCCGGCAGATCGACCTGCCGGCTGCGGTCATCGGCGAGTTCGCGAAGCTGTTCGGGCCGACGCTGCGCTGCACCGACTTCGCGCTGCAGGACTGGGCGGCGGAGTCGCTGACCTGCAGCCGGCGCGATCGCGAGCAGGCCGAGTCCGTGCATCCGGGCGATGCGCCGCTGCTGCGCCTGCCGTACTGGGGCGGACGGCTGCTGTTCGGGGGTTCGGAAACCGCGGCCCGGCACGCGGGCTATCTCGAAGGGGCGCTGCTCGCCGCGGCCCGGCTGGCGGGCGAACTCGGCCGGCTGGCGATGACCGGGAACGCGGCACAAGCCGCGCCGGCAGCGGAGCGCGAGGCCACGCTCGAGCGGCTGCGCGCCTGTCTGCAGGCCCCGATCGCCGACTGGCGCGCCGGCCTGCTCGCCGAATACCGGCGGCAACTGCACGTCGTGCTGTCCGGGCCGCACGGCGGGGCGGCGATCACGCAGCGGGCACTGCTTGGCACGGTCGGCACGCTGTATGCCGCGGCGCTCGATGCGCTGGTCGTCAGCGATGCGCAGGTGCAGGGCGTGGCGATCGAGCGTGGACGCTCGGCGCTGACACCGCCGCTGCTCGCGTGCTTCGAGGGCTGCAACGATGCGCTGATCGCGACCGCGCTCGAATTCAACCGCGGTTCCTGCGCGCTCTCGAACTTTCCGCAGGAGCACCGGCCCTCGGCCGAGACGCTGCACGCGATCCGGCTCGATCTCGCCGCCGCCTGGCGGGAGTTCGCGCTGACGCTCAATGCCCGGCTGCTGCCGCGCAGCGTCGCCTGAAACGAAGGCCGCGCCGGCCGCCGGCCCGGCCGCGCCGACAGGGCTGCGCCGGCCTGCGCGGCATCGTCTATTACAAACCCGATCCGTCCGCCGAGTAGCCTGAGGGCTGCAAGCGCGACCGGGTCCGGGGCGGCTGAGCCTGCAGCGCCCTGCCGCCTGAATCCCTGACGATCCCGCCGCGGCCGCAGACCCCGGTGCGCCTGCGGCTGTCCCTGCCGGAGCCCCTGCCATGCCCGAAGTCATCGGCATCGATCACCTCTACATCAGCGTCAGCGATCCGGCGCGTGCCGAGGATTTCTACGACCGCGCCTTCGTGACCGCGCTCGGCTTTCGCAAGAACCGCTTCGCGCTCGATGGCGAGCCGCACGTGCAGTACTACAACCGCCACTTCGGCTACGTGCTGCGCCCGGCGCGCAGCCCGGCGACGCACGATCCGTACGCGCCGGGCCTGCATCACTTCTGCCTGCGCGTCGATTCGATCGAGGACGTGGTTGCGGCGGCCGGGCGGCTGCGCGCGGCCGGCATCGAGGCCAGCCCGGCCACCCACCATCCGCAATACGCGCCGGACTACTGGGCGTGCTTCTTCAGCGACCCGGACGGCATCCGGCTGGAAATCACCAACTTCCGGCAGGAGCGGCGCGAGCGTCACGCGCAGGGCGCAGTCAGCGATTGACGCAGTGTGCAAGCGCAGCAACAACATTTGCCGGAATGTGGTAATCAGTCAATAATCAGGTACTTCAAGCCTGCCGGTAAGGATGTCATACACGTCCGCCAGCGCTTTGCCCGCGGACACCCACACCCGGCGCCCAAGTGCCGATCCAGGGATGCACCATGACCGACAATGGCGACTCCCCAGACCGCCCTCCCTATCGCCCGCCGGCTTTCGCGTCGACGGATGCCCGGAGCGATGCCGGCAGCAGCGCGTTTCCGTGGCTGCTGTTCCTGATCGTGCTGCTGCCGCTCGGCCTGCTGATGCTCGGCGTCGCGGCCTACGTCGGCCATGCCCGCATCGACGCGATGATTGCCGTCGAACGCGCCAATACCGGCATCGCCGTCGGGGTCGTGTCGGGGCGGCTGAATGACGAACTGCGCGTGCCGGTGCGACACCTGCAGGCGCTGGCCGGCGAGCTGCCGGTGCGCAGTGCCATCACCAGCGCCGAACCGGGCGCGGCCGGACTGGATGCAGCCTTCCTGTCGCTGATGGAGCGCAACCCGAACTATGACCAGGTGCGCTGGCTCGACGCCGGCGGACGCGAGCGGGTGCGCCTGCAGCGCGAGGGCGGACAGGTGCAGCGGGTCGCAAGCGTGGCGCTGCAGGACAAGAGTGATCGTCCGTACTTCCGCGAGGCGATCCGGCTGGAGGCCGGCGAGATGTACGTGTCGCCGCTGGATCTCAACATCGAGCACGGCCGCATCGAGGAGCCGTACAAGCCGATGCT
>NZ_DAOLKE010000285.1:0-4525 GCF_035331805.1 Plasticicumulans sp.
GGCCGGCGAGGGCGGCGCGCTGGCGGCGGCCTGGCAGGACTTGCGCGCGGCGGCCGCGGTGGCCGATCCGGTCGCGCTCGAGCGCGAATATCACGCGCTGTTCATCGGCATCGGCCGCGGCGAGCTGCTGCCGTTCGCATCCTGGTACCTGACCGGCTTCCTGATGGAAAAGCCGCTCGGCGAACTGCGGGCCGATCTCGCCCGGCTCGGCTTCGAGCGCCAGCCCGGCGTCTGCGAGCCCGAGGACCACATCGCAGCCCTCGCCGAGGTGCTCGGCCTGCTGATCGGCGAGGGCTCGGCGGCGGCCGCGGGCTTCTTCGCGCATCACATCGAGCCCTGGGCCGGGCGACTGTTTGCCGACCTGCAGACGGCGGAATCGGCGCGCTTCTACCGCGCCGCCGGCCGCTTCGCCGAAGCCTTCCTTGCCTTCGAACGCCAGTACGGCGCGATGCCGGCGCTCGCGCCGTCGTCGGTGCCGGCCGGCTGAAATCAGCCGGCACCGCCAGCAATCACCGGAACTCCCGGAACCCGCATCACGACGCGCCCGGACGCACAGGAGCACCGACATGAGCGAGAAAACCCCTGCCGCCGGCCTCGACCGCCGCGCTTTCCTGAAACTGGTCGGCAGCGGTGCCGGCGCCGGGGCCGTGGCGCTGGCGCTGCCGGGCGTGGCGGTCGCCGCACCGGCCGCCGTGCGACCCGAACCCGAAGAAGCCGGGCGGCTCGATGCCGGCTATCGCGAGACCGCGCACGTACGCGCCTACTACGACACCTGCCGCTGAGGCCGTCCGCATGAAACTCGTCAGGAAACAGGCCGGGGCACGGCCGGCAGCCGCTGCGACCTCGCCGGTCGCGGCCTTCCTCGGCGCGACCGTCGACCGGCGCGCCTTCCTCAAATCCTCGGGACTCGCGCTCGGTGCGACCGCGCTCGGGGCCGCGCTCGGGCCGACGATGATGCGTCGCGCCTCGGCCGCGACCGACGCCGGCACCCACGCGAGCAACGCGGCGGTCGAGATCAAGCGCACGATCTGCTCGCACTGCTCGGTCGGCTGCGGCATCTACGCCGAGGTGCAGAACGGCGTCTGGGTCGGCCAGGAGCCGGCCTTCGACCATCCGTTCAACATGGGCGCGCACTGCGCGAAGGGCGCCTCGATCCGCGAGCACGGCCACGGCGAGCGGCGCCTGAAGTACCCGATGAAGCTCGTCGACGGCCAGTGGCAGCGCATCTCGTGGGACACGGCGCTGAGCGAGGTGTCGGCGCGGCTGCTGAAGATCCGCGAGGAATCCGGCCCCGACGCCGTCTACTGGCTCGGCTCGGCCAAGCACAGCAACGAGCAGGCCTATCTGTTCCGCAAGTTCGCGTCGATGTGGGGCACGAACAACGTCGATCACCAGGCGCGCATCTGCCACTCGACCACGGTCGCCGGCGTTGCCAACACCTGGGGCTACGGCGCGATGACGAACTCCTACAACGACATCGCCTACGCAAAATCCATCCTGATGATCGGCAGCAACGCCGCCGAGGCGCACCCGGTGTCGATGCAGCACATCCTGCGCGCCAAGGAGGACGGCGCGAAGCTGATCGTCATCGACCCGCGCTTCACGCGCACCGCCGCGCACGCCGATCACTACGTGCGCATCCGCCCCGGCACCGACGTGCCGTTCATCTGGGGCCTGCTCTGGCACGTGTTCCAGAACAACTGGCAGGACGACAGCTTCCTGCAGCAGCGCGTGTTCGGCATGGACGAGGTGCGCAAGGAAGTCGAGAAGTGGCCGCCGGCCGAGGTCGAGCGCGTCACCGGCGTCCAGGAGAAGGATGTCCTTGCGGTCGCGAAGCTGATGGCCGAGCACCGCCCCGGCACCTTCGTCTGGTGCATGGGCGGCACGCAGCACACGATCGGCAACAACAACACGCGCGCCTACTGCATCTTCCAGCTCGCGCTCGGCAACATGGGCAAGGCCGGCGGCGGCACCAACATCTTCCGCGGTCATGACAACGTCCAGGGCGCGACCGACTTCGGCGTGCTCGCCGACAGCCTGCCCGGCTATTACGGCCTCGCCGAAGGTTCGTGGAAGCACTGGGCGAAGGTCTGGGGCGTCGACTACGAGTGGCTGAAGGCGCGCTTCGACCCGAACGCCTACGACGGCGGCTCCGGCAAGCCGGTCAAGCCGATGGAAACCTCCGGCATCCCGGTGTCGCGCTGGATCGACGGCGTGCTCGAGGACAAGGCGCTGATGACGCAGCGCGACAACGTGCGCGGCATGGTGTTCTGGGGCCACGCGCCGAACTCGCAGACGCGCGGCACCGAGATGAAGAAGGCGTTCGAGAAGCTCGACACGCTGGTCATCGTCGATCCGTACCCGACCGTCTCGGCGGTCATGCACGAGCGCCGGGATGGCGTCTACCTGCTGCCGGCCGCGACGCAGTTCGAGACCTACGGCTCGGTGACGGCCTCGAACCGCTCGGTGCAGTGGCGCGAGCAGGTCATCGCGCCGCTGTTCGAATCGCGCCCCGATCACACGATCCTCTACCAGCTCGCGAAGAAGTTCGGCTATGCCGACGAGCTGTGCAAAAACGTCAAGGTCACGAACGACGAGCCGTCGATCGAGGATCTGGTGCGCGAATACAACCGCGGCATGTGGACGATCGGCTACACCGGCCAGTCGCCGGAGCGCCTGAAGGCGCACCAGAAGAACTGGCACACCTTCAACACCAGAACCCTGCGCGCCGAGGGCGGCCCGCTCGATCGCGAGTTCTACGGCCTGCCGTGGCCGTGCTGGGGCACGCCGGAAATGAAGCACCCCGGCACCGCGAACCTCTACGACACCAGCCTGCCGGTCGCCGACGGCGGCCTGTGCTTCCGCGCCAACTTCGGCGTCGAGCGCAACGGCGTGAACCTGCTCGCCGAGCATTCCTATCCGGCCGGTTCCGAGATCGAGGACGGTTATCCCGAATTCGACGACAAGCTGGTCAAGAAGCTCGGCTGGTGGGACGACCTCACCGACGCCGAAAAGACCGCCGCCGAGGGCAAGAACTGGAAGACGGACCTCTCCGGCGGCATCCAGCGCGTCGTCATCAAGCACGGCTGTGCACCGTTCGGCAACGCCAAGGCGCGCTGCGTGGTGTGGAATTTCCCCGATCCGGTGCCGATCCACCGCGAACCGCTGTATACCTCGCGCCGCGATCTGGTCGGGCAGTACCCGACCTATGCCGATCGCAAGGCCTACTGGCGCCTGCCGACGCGCTACGCGTCGATCCAGCAGCAGGACTTCAGCCAGGACTTCCCGATCATCCTGACCTCGGGCCGGCTGGTCGAATACGAGGGCGGCGGCGACGAGACGCGCTCGAATCCGTGGCTCGCCGAGCTGCAGCAGCACATGTTCGTCGAGCTGAACCCGAAGGACGCCAACGACGCCGGCATCCATGACGGTCAGGACGTCTGGGTCGAAGGCCCCGAGGGCGGGCGCATCCGCGTGAAAGCCATGGTCACGCGCCGCGTCGCGCCCGGGGTCGCGTTCACGCCCTTCCACTTCGGCGGCCGTTACCAGGGCAAGGACCTGCGCGAGCGTTATCCGCAGGGCTGCGACCCCTACGTGCTCGGCGAATCCTGCAACGTGTCGATGACCTACGGCTACGACTCGGTCACCGCGATGCAGGAAACCAAGTGCTCGCTCTGCCGCATCAAGCCGGCCTGACCCCGAACTCACGGAGACCGCCGCCATGGCCCGGATGAAATTCCTCTGCGACGCCGAGCGCTGCATCGAGTGCAACGCCTGCGTCACCGCCTGCAAGAACGAGCACGAAGTGCCCTGGGGCGTGAACCGCCGCCGCGTCGTGACCCTCAACGACGGCGAGCCCGGCGAGAAGTCGATCTCGGTCGCGTGCATGCACTGCTCGGACGCGCCGTGCATGGCCGTCTGCCCGGTCGACTGCTTCTACCAGACCGACAACGGCATCGTGCTGCACGACAAGGATCTCTGCATCGGCTGCGGCTACTGCTTCTACGCCTGCCCGTTCGGCGCGCCGCAGTACCCGCAGAAGCAGGCCTTCGGCGTGCGCGGCAAGATGGACAAGTGCACCTTCTGCGCCGGCGGCCCGGAGCCCGACAACTCCGAGGCCGAGTTCCACAAGTACGGCCGCAACCGCATCGCCGAAGGCAAGCTGCCGCTGTGCGCCGAGATGTGCTCGACCAAGGCGCTGCTCGCCGGCGACGGCGACGTGGTCTCGGACATCTACCGCGCACGCGTGCTGAAGCGCGGCGGCCGTCCGCAGACCTGGGGCTGGGACAAGGCGTACCCGGCATGAAACGCGCGCTCGTCTGTCTGCCGCTGCTCGCCGCCGCGCTCGGCGGCTGTTACGAGCCTCCGGGCGAGGTCGTGCTGCACCGGCCGCACGCCTACAAGGGCAAGGACGATGCGCTGCGCACCGTGCTCACCGATCCGGCCTTCGCCGAGCGTCTGCGCGCGCGCCAGCGCGCCGTGCAGGACGTGCGCATCGCCGGGCTGAAGGAGGCCGCGTTATGAG
>NZ_DAOLKE010000286.1:0-4464 GCF_035331805.1 Plasticicumulans sp.
GCGGCCGCCGGGCCCGCCGCTGCCGCCGATCTCGCCGGCGCCGGTGCTGATCGCCGGCTACGGCCGCTTCGGCCAGACGCTGGCGCGCTTCCTGCGCGTGCGCCACGTGCCGTACACGCTGTTCGACACCGATGTCGCGCGCATCGAGCTCGGCCGCCAGCTCGGCGAGACCGTGCACTACGGCGATGCCTCGCGCGTCGAGCTGCTGCGCGCCGCGCACGCCGCGCACGCCGCAGTGCTGGTGATCGGCATCGACGATGTCGAGACCTCGCTGCGCGCGGCGGCGACCGCGCACCGGCACTTTCCGCAGCTGCGCGTGCTGTCGCGCGCCTGCAACGCCCGGCACACGCTGCGGCTGATGGACCTCGGCGTGCAGGCGGTGGCGAGCGACACCTACCTGTCGGCGCTGGAGATGGCCGAGTGTGTCGGCGTCGCGCTCGGCGATGCGCCGGCTGATATCCGTGCCGAGGTCGCGCGCTTCCGCGAGCACGACCAGCGCAACCTGCGCCGGCTGCACGGCCTGCACCACGACGAGCGGCGCATGCTGGCCGCGGCGCGCGCGGCGGTGCTGGAGATGGAGGCGGTGTTCGGCGGGCGCGAGCGCCGTCCGCCGGCCGGCCGGGACGATTGAAGGTCGCCCGGACGTGCCGCCAGTGCAGCCGTCCGGACGCCGCTACGCCGCCGGGCGCCGCGGCTGCGATAATCGCCGGCCTCGCCGCGCTTCCCACCCCGGTATGCCCGCCATGTCCCAGTCCAGTTCCGCTTCCGCGCTTCCCCGCCGCCGCGCCGTCCGCGTGCAGGTCGGCTCCGTCGCCATCGGCGGCACGGCGCCGGTCGTCGTGCAGTCGATGACCAACACCGACACTGCCGATGCCGTGCGCACCGCGATCCAGGTCGCGCAGCTCGCCCGTGCCGGCTCCGAGCTGGTGCGCATCACCGTCAACACCGAGGAAGCCGCCGCCGCCGTGCCCGAGATCCGCGCGCGGCTCGATGACATGGGGCTCGCCGTGCCGCTGGTCGGGGATTTCCACTTCAACGGCGACCGGCTGCTCGCGAAGTACCCGGCCTGCGGCCACGCACTCGGCAAGTGGCGCATCAACCCCGGCAACGTCGGGCGCGGCAGCAGGCGCGACGAGAAGTTCGCCGCGATCGTGCGTCTGGCCGTCGAGATGGAGAAACCGGTGCGCATCGGCGTCAACTGGGGTTCGCTCGACCCGGCCGTGCTCGCGCGGCTGATGGACGAGAACCATCGCCGGCCCGAGCCCTGGGACGCCGCGACCGTCATGCACGAGGCGCTGGTCGCCTCCGCGCTCGAAAGCGCCGGGGCCGCCGAGGCGCTGGGGCTCGCGCACGAGCGCATCGTGCTGTCGGCCAAGGTCTCGGGCGTGCAGGACCTGATCGCCGTCTACCGCAAGCTCGCCGCGCGCTGCGACTACCCGCTGCACCTCGGCCTGACCGAGGCCGGCATGGGCTCGAAGGGCATCGTCGCCTCGACCGCCGGCCTCGCCGTGCTGCTGCAGGAAGGCATCGGCGACACGATCCGCATCTCGCTGACGCCGGAGCCCGGCGCGGCGCGCGAGCAGGAGGTCATCGTCGCGCAGGAGATCCTGCAGTGCATGGGCCTGCGCTCGTTCACGCCGATGGTGATCTCCTGCCCCGGCTGCGGGCGCACGACCTCGGACTACTTCCAGCGCCTCGCGCAGCAGATCCAGTCCTACCTGCGCGCGCAGATGCCGCTCTGGCGCGCCGAGCACCCGGGCGTCGAGGCCATGACGGTCGCGGTGATGGGTTGCGTCGTCAACGGCCCCGGCGAAAGCAAGATGGCCAACATCGGCATCTCGCTGCCCGGCGCCGACGAGGATCCGGTCGCGCCGGTCTACGTCGACGGAAAAAAGACCGTGACCCTAAAGGGCGACACGATTGCGGCCGATTTCCAGGCCATCGTCGATGACTACGTGAAGTCGCGTTTCACCCGGACGTAGGCCGGACACAGGCCCGGGGCAGCGCGCCTAGACTGGATTCCCCATGCCCGCACAGACGGGCCGGTACACCAGAGGAGAGCGTCGGGCCATGAAGATTCAGGATCTCACGGTGCTGCTGGTCGAGCCCTCGGCCACCCAGGCAAAGATCGTGCGCCAGCAGCTGCAGGCCCTCGGTGTCACGCGCATCGAGACGGTCACGAGCGGCGCCGCGGCGCTGCCGGTCGTGCAGGCGCGCGACCTGCATCTGGTCGTCAGCCGCCTGTACCTGCCCGACATGTCCGGAGCCGATCTCTCCAAGACCATCAACGCCCTCGACCGGCCGTTCCGCCCGGCCTTCATGCTGATCTCCAGCGAGACCAACGAGGCCTATCTCGAACCGCTGCGCCAGGCCGGCGCCGCGGCGATCGTGCGCAAGCCCTTCGACGCGAGCTTCATGCAGGAGGCGCTGCACGCGGTGCTCGATCACCTCGAACCGGGCACGCTGCACCTCGGCGAGCGCGACATCGAGGAGATCCGCGTGCTGCTCGCCGACGATTCGACGGCCGTGCGCCGCTTCCTCGTGCAGCTGCTGCGCGGCCTCGGCATCGATCGCATCGACGAGGCCGACGACGGCGCGACGGCGATGCCGTTCATCGACCAGCACTACTACGACCTGCTGATCACCGACCTGCACATGCCGCTGCTGAACGGCATCGAGCTGACGCGCTACGTGCGCTGCGAGAGCCAGCAGCGCTCGCTGCCGATCGTGATGATCACCAGCGAGGCCGACGGCGGGCGGCTGGACATGGCGCGTGCCGCCGGGGTCTCGGCCTTCCTGCACAAGCCCTTCGAGGCCAAGGCGCTGAAGGCGCACATCGAGCGGCTGCTGGCCGGCTGACTGTGAAGATGCGTGGCCGCAGGGAGTACCTATTCCGATCGTAGGGTTTGCCGGGCGATGGTTCGGGGCACAATCGCCGGCATGCAGATGCTGGCCGGGCATGAACCCGGCGGCTCACCGGCGCGGTGCATGAAGCTGCGTCTTACAGGACTCCGGGAGAACCCTGCCGATGAACGACCGCCGCCCGCCGGATGACGATCCCCTGCTGCAACGCCTGGGCGAACAGCTCGAACGCCGCGGCGTGCATGCCGGGACGGAGACGGCGCGGGCGCTGCTGGAGCGCGCCTCGGCGGAACTGCGGCGCGGCGCCGATCTCGACCAGCTCGCCGCACGCCTGGCCGAGCAGGCCTGTGCGGCGGCGCGGCGCGTCAGCAGCAGCGCCGCCCAGCCGGTCGAGCGGCTGATCGCGGTCGGGGCCTCGACCGGCGGTCCGGATGCGATCCGCACCTTCCTGCGCGGCCTGAACCGGCGCTCGCCGGGCGTCGTGATCGCGCAGCACATGCCGGCCGGCTTCACGCGCCTGTTCGCCGAGCGCCTGACGCAGACCACCGGCCTCGAAGTGATCGAGGCCGCCGGCAACGAGTCGATCCTGCCCGGTCACGTCTACATCGCGCCGGGTCACGCGCACCTGACCGTGCGCCGCGCCGGCAGCCACTTCCTGACGCGGCTGTCGGACGCCCCGCCGGTCAACGACGTGCGGCCCTCGGTCGACGTGCTGTTCGAATCGCTCGCCGGCTGCGCCGGCGAGCACGTCACCGGCGTGCTGCTGACCGGCATGGGCCGCGACGGTGCGCAGGGGCTGCTGGCGATGCGCCGGGCCGGCGCGCGCACCTTCGCGCAGAACGAGGCCACCTGCACCGTCTACGGCATGCCGCGCGCGGCCGTGCGCATCGGTGCCGCCGAAACCGTGCTGCCGATCGAGCGGCTGGCCGCGGCCGTGCTCGGTGAGGGGGCCGGGGGCATCAGCCCTTTTGAAGCCAGTCCCCGATCAGCCGTCGCGACAGGCTCATTTCGTGCGGCAGTCCCGGCATTCGGCTGCGTGTGAACCACGCGGCCTCGATGATCTCGACGCCGTCGATCGCGATCTCGCCACCGCTCCATTCCGCGGTGAAGCCGATCATCAGCGAATGCGGAAACGGCCACGGCTGGCTCGCGAAGTAGCGCAGTCCGCTGATTTCCAGCCCGACTTCCTCGCGCACCTCGCGCGTCACGGTCTGTTCGAGCGCCTCGCCGGCCTCGACGAAGCCGGCGAGGATCGACCAGACGCCGGGCGCGAAGCGCGGCGAGCGCGCGAGCAGGATTTCCTCACCGCGCGTCACGCGCACCATCACCGCCGGCGACACGCGCGGATAACTCATGTGGCCGCAGGCCGGACAGGCGCGGGCGCGCTCGTCGGTGCGTGATTCGGTCGGCGTGCCGCAGACCCCGCAGAAGCGGTGCGTGGCGTCCCAGGTCAGCAGCTGCGCGGCCTGCGCGGCGATGCCGAGCAGCTCCGGATCGAGCTGGCCCCACAGCGCGCGCAGGCTGACGAAGGCTGCGCCGGGCAGCGGCCCGGCTTCGGGCGGCACGGCGAGCGCGCGGCAGGGCACGCCGTCGAAGTGGCCG
>NZ_DAOLKE010000287.1:0-4454 GCF_035331805.1 Plasticicumulans sp.
GGACGGCCCGCGGATGCCGGGCGCTCGCCCGGGCGGCGCGGCCGGCCGCTGTCGCCCTGCGGGCGCGTGCCGTAACCGCCGACCGTGTCGTCGTCGCTGCGCGCCTTGCGGCCCTGCCAGGGCTTGTCACCGCGGCCCGCGCCGGTGCCGGGGCGCGCATCCGCTTTCGGGAAGGGCTTGCGCGCCCCGGCGCGCGGGCTGTCACCCGGGCGCGGACCGCGGAAGGCCGGGGTCTCGTCCTTCTGCGGCGGCAGGCCGACGGCAAAGCGCAGATCGTTGATCTGGCGCGCATCGAGCTCGGCCCAGCGCCCGGCGCGCAGGCCGCGCGGCAGCTCGATCGGCCCGTAGCGCACGCGCATCAGGCGGCTGACGGTCACGCCCTGCGATTCCCAGAGCCGGCGCACCTCGCGGTTGCGGCCCTCGCGCAGGATCACCTGATACCAGTGATTGGCGCCGCTGCCGCCGGCATCGACGATGTCGTCGAAGCGCGCGACGCCGTCCTCAAGCAGCACGCCATCGCGCAGGCGCTGCAGGATGTCGGCATCGACCGTGCCGAGCACGCGCACCGCGTACTGGCGCTCGATGCCGTTCGACGGGTGCATCAGGCGGTTCGCGAGTTCACCGTCGCTGGTCAGCAGCAGCAGGCCCTGCGTGTTCAGGTCGAGCCGCCCGACCGCGATCCAGCGCCCGTCGCGCAGCGGCGGCAGGTGCTCGAACACCGTCGGCCGGCCTTCGGGGTCATCGCGCGTGATCAGTTCGCCGTCGGGCTTGTAGTAGGCGAGCACGCGCGTGCGCCGCGGCGCGCTGCTCAGGTACACCGGCCGGCCGTCGACGCAGACGTTCTCGCTGCCTTCGATGCTCGCGCCGGTTTCGGCGACCGTGCCGTTGACGGTGACGCGGCCGGCCGCGATCCATTCCTCGATCTGGCGACGCGAGCCGAGGCCGGCGTCGGCGAGGGCCTTGTGCAGGCGGATGCTGCGCATGTTCATGTGGGGACTCCGGGAAAAATCCGCGCGGCGAGCGCCGGCGCGGCGGGGATGCGGACGGATTCGGGGCGCCGGCTCAGTCGCGGCCGGCCGCCCCGTGCAGTTCGGCGCCGATGACGGCCGGGTCGCGCAGTTCAGCGAGGGCCGGCAGGTCGGCGAGGGTCTTCAGACCGAAATGATCGAGAAATTCGCGCGTCGTGCCATACAGCGCCGGCCGGCCGGGGACCTCGCGGTGACCGAGCACGCGGATCCAGCCGCGATCGAGCAGCGCACGCACGATGCCGCTGTTGACGGCGACGCCGCGCACGGCCTCGATCTCGCCGCGCGTGATCGGCTGGCGCCAGGCGATCAGCGCCAGCGTCTCCAGCGTCGCGCGCGAATAACGTCCGGGCTTGTCCTCCCACAGGCGCGACACCCACGGCGCCAGCGCCGCACGCACCTGCAGCCGCCAGCCACCGGCGACCTCGACCAGCTCGATGCCGCGCGCTTCGAGATCCTGCGCCAGCGCATCGAGGGCCGCCCGCAGTTCGGCGCGCGCCGGACGCTCGGCTTCGGTGAACAGGCTCTCCAGCCGTTCCGGCGACAGCGGCTCGCCGGCCGCGAGCAGTGCAGCTTCGAGGATCAGCTTCAGTTGCATCGGACGAACGGGCTCCGGGCGCGCGCGCAAAGCCGGCGGCGCAGGATACGCGCGTCCCGTCCCGCACGCACGGCTGATGCGGTGCATCACGAAACCCGGCACCGGCGCCGCGCGTTTGCTATTCCCGTAGCCGTATCCGCCCGGACGCCGCCCTGATCGCGTCCGCCCGCCCGCCACCCGAGGAGTCGCCCGCGATGCCGGACACCCCCCTGCTGCCCCGTCGCCTGCATCACAATGCCTGGACCACGCGCGACATGGCCGCCACCCGTGCCTTCTACGAGGATGTGATCGGCCTGCCGCTGGTCGCGACCTGGTGCGAATCCGACCGGCTGTTCGGCAGGGTCCGCACCTATGTGCACTGCTTCTTCGGACTTGCCGACGGCAGCGCGCTGGCGTTCTTCCAGTTCGCCGATGCGCCCGATGCCGAGGAATTCAGCCCCCCGATCCCGGAAACGCCGTTCCATCACATCGCGCTGAAGGTCGACAAGCCGCTGCAGCAGGCGATCGAGCAGCGCATCGCGGCCGCCGGCTACGGCGAACCGCAGACCTTCGTGCTCGATCACGGCTACTGCCGCTCGCTGTACATCCGCGATCCGAACGGCCTGCTGCTCGAATTCACGCTCGACCCGCCCGGGGCCGAGCTGATCGCCCACGAACGCCAGACCGATGCCCGTGCCACGCTGGAGCGCTGGCTGGCCGGCGACCATGCTTCGAACAACTGCTATCGCGGCAACACCATCTGATCCTGCGCATGCAAAGCATGTGATACCGGTCACACCGGAGCACTCGGCTGTTCAGCTCCTCGCCCCTTGCGGGAGAGCGTTTGGGGAGAGGAGTCGAAAAACCATGCACTTACGTCTGACCGGCATGATCCGGCCGCCCTTTCCGCCGCGCTGCCCCCGGGGGAGCAGGACCGGCGCAACGCTGGCAGGGACGCATCCGCCCTGAGCCGCCTGCAACGGCCCTCCCGCCCTGACCTGACATTCCGCCCTGCGTACGGAGGCATTCATGGACATCGGTTTCATCGGACTCGGCAACATGGGCCTCGCCATGGCCCGCAACCTCGTCGGCGCCGGTCACCGCCTGCGCGCCTGGAACCGCTCGCCGATCGCGCCCGGCGCCCTGCCCGGCGCGACGCTGGTCGAAACCCCGGCCGAAGCCTTCGCCGCCGAGGTCGTGTTCACGATGCTCGCCGACGATGCCGCGATCCGCGCCGTGCTGCTCGATTCCGGCGTGCTCGCCGGCGCCGCGCCCGGCACCGTGCATGTGGTATCGGCGACCATCTCGCCGACGCTCGCCGAGGAACTCGAAGCCCTGCATCTCTGCGGCGGCCTCGGCTATCTGTCCGCCCCGGTGTTCGGCCGCCCCGATGCCGCGGCGACCGCGCAGCTCAGCATCCTCGCCGCCGGCGACCCGGCCACGCTCGCGAAGGTGCGGCCGCTGTTCGACGTGATCGGCCGGCGCACCTTCGTGCTCGGCGATCGCCCGGCGCAGGCCAACATCGCCAAGCTCGCCGGCAACATGATGATCGCGATGGCGATCGAGTCGATGGCCGAAGCCGTGGCGCTGACCGAAGCCCACGGCATCGACCGCGCGACCTTCCTCGACCTGCTGCTGCAGACGCTGTTCGGCTGCCGGGTCTACGAGACCTACGGCCACAAGATCGCCACCGGCGACTACTCGGCCGGCTTCAAAATGAGCCTCGGCCTCAAGGACCTGCGCCTCGCCACCGAAGCCGCGGGCAATGTCGATGCGCCGCTGGTGATGCTCAACGCCGTGCGGGCACGCATGAGCGCGGCAATCGAGGCCGGACTCGGCGAGCAGGACTGGTCCGGAATCGCGGATTACGGACTGCGCGGTGCAACCACGAGCTGAGGCTTCCGCGCGGCGAAGTCCATCCCTGACCTCGCCGCCGCACCGGCGAGCCGGTTCACGCGGCCGATTCGCCAGGCCGGCGATCATCAGGAGCTGCCCGCAGCAGCTTGCCCTGAAGGCACAAGAAAGCGGTGTCGCTGACCGGGGCCGTGGTGACCGGCATCAGCGAACCGCCCCTGCGGCTGTGCGAAGATGAGCGGACGGTAATAGGCCACGACAGACCGCGACAGGGATGAACAGGAAAACCCTTTCGGAACGCGACATCTGCACCCAGTGCATCACCCCGGCCCTCGCGGCGGCGGGCTGGGATTTTTCCACACAGGTACGCGAAGAGGTTTCCTTCACCGCAGGGCGGATCATCGTGCGCGGCAAGCTGCACAGCCGGGGCAGCAGGAAACGCGCCGACTACCTGCTGTATTACAAACCCAATCTGCCCATCGCAGTCATCGAGGCCAAGGACAACAACCATGGCCTGGGCGATGGCATGCAGCAGGGGCTGAGCTACGCCGAAACCCTCGATCTGCCTTTCGTCTTCAGCAGCAATGGCGACGGTTTCCTCTTTCATGACCGCACCGGAAACGCCGAGCCAGTCGAAACGGAACTCGCACTCGACCAGTTCCCGTCGCCGCTGGAACTCTGGCAGCGTTACTGCACCTGGAAAGGGCTGGCCACCGCCAAAAGTCGTGAAACCGTCGAGACGCCTTATCACGACGACGGCAGCGGGAAGTCACCGCGCTATTACCAGATCAACGCCATCAACCGCACCATCGAGGCCATCGCCCGCGGGCAGAACCGGATTCTGCTGGTCATGGCCACCGGCACCGGCAAGACGTTCACGGCCTTCCAGATCATCTGGCGGTTGTGGAAATCGAAAGCGAAGAAGCGGATTCTGTTCCTGGCCGATCGCAACATCCTCGTCGATCAGACCCGCAACAACGACTTCAAGCCGTTCGGCC
>NZ_DAOLKE010000288.1:0-2716 GCF_035331805.1 Plasticicumulans sp.
GCGCCAGCGATTCGCGATCGGGCTGGGCGCTGACGCAGACGCGCACCGCCGGCGGCGTCGGCTGACGCCCGACCGCGAACACCTCGGCCGGGGCCACGGCGACCCCGCGCGCGCGCGCCGCGGCGACGAACTCGCCCTCGCGCCACGGCTCCGGCAGCGGCAGCCACAGGTGGAAGCCCCCGGGCTGCGCGCGGTACGGATGCGCGGCCAGCCGCCCGGCCGCGAGCTGCTGGCGCGCGCGGATCTCCTCGCGCTGCCAGTCCATCAGGCGCTCGGCCGTGCCCTCGGCGATCCAGCGCGCGGCAATCTCGGCCATCAGCGGCGGTGCCATCCACACCGAGGTGCGCACGGCCGCACTGATGCGCTCGGCCCAGGCCGACGGCGCCGCGACATAGCCGATGCGCAGGCCCGGCATCAGCGCCTTCGACGTGCAGGTCACGTAGCAGCTGCGCTCGGGCGCGAAGCTCGCGAGCGCCGGCGGGCGCTCCGGCACCAGAAAGCCGTAGACATCGTCATCGAGCAGCGCGAAGTCGAACTCGCGGGCGATCTCGGCGATCTCGGCCCGGCGCGCCGCCGGCAGCACCGCAGTGGTCGGGTTGTGCAGCGTCGCGACGGTCGCGAGCAGCTTCGGCCGGTGCTCGCGCGCCGCTTCCCGCAGCGCTTCGGGGATCAGCCCGTGCTCGTCGATCGCGACCGGCACGACGCGCAGCCGCGCCTGACTGGCCGCCGCGATCAGCCCCGGATACGCGAGGGCCTCGGTCAGCAGCACATCGCCGGGCTCGGCCATCGCCATCAGCACCGCGAGCAGGGCGTGCTGGGCGCCGCAGGTGATGACGATCTGCTCCGTCGTATAGCCCGGCAGCCCGAGCATCGCGATGAAGCCGGCGCCGGCGGCGCGGTGCGCCGGCAGGCCGCAGGTCGGCGCGTAGTTGAGCAGCGCCGCGAGATCGAGCGTGGCCGGCAGCTCGGTCAGCGTCTGCTGCAGCGCCCGGATCTGCGGCAGCAGCGCCGGGCGGTTCACCGACAGATCGATCAGCCCCGGGGCCGGCGCATGAATCATCACCGGCGCCTGCACGCGCGTCTCGCGCACGAAGGTGCCGCGCCCGACCGTCCCGCGCGTCAGTCCGCGCGCTTCGGCCTCGGCATAGGCGCGCGTGATCGTGCCGACGGTCACGCCGAGGCGCTCGGCCAGCTCGCGGTGCGTCGGCAGGCGCGCGCCCGGCGCAAGCCGCCCCTCGCGCAGGTCGGCTTCGAGGGCATCGGCGATCGCGCGGTAGCGCGGGCCGGCGTAGGGGTTGAGGTCTGGCGTCCACATTGTCATGGTGACAAAGAATGGCTTGACATCCGTATTGTGTCAACTACTCTGCATGTCGCGGTGACAATGTAGTGATCGCCCCTACTGCTGGAGATGCAAAAATGAGCACAATCCGCGAATTGTCTCTTCCTCTTTCCCGGTCCCTGCCTTCGCTGCGCGAGCTCGTCGCTCTGCCGGCCACGGGAATGGGGCGCATCGTCCGCACCGCCGGCCTCTGGTATCGCCGCCACAATGAACGCCGCACCTTGGCGGCCCTGCCCGATTACCTGCTGAAGGACATCGGCTTGAGCGATGCCGATGTCTGGGCCGAATCGCGCAAGTGGTTCTGGCAGGAATGAGCGCGGCGCGCGGCCGATGCAGCGGCCTTTGCAGGCGCTGCAGGCCGCGGGCAGGGTGACAAAGCACATTGTCACCCTCGATGCCGGAACCGCGCATGACCGCCCGCACAGCCCTTGTCCCCGGAGCCTTCGCCATGCAGCTCGCCCTGTACCAGATCGACGCCTTCACCGACCGGCCCTTCGCCGGCAACCCGGCGGCGGTCGTGCCGCTCGAACGCTGGCTGCCCGATGCCGTGCTGGCCGCGATCGCCGCCGAGAACAACCTGTCGGAAACCGCCTTCTTCGTGCCCGAAGGCGAAGGCTTCCGGCTGCGCTGGTTCACGCCCGGCATCGAGGTCGATCTCTGCGGCCATGCCACGCTCGCCAGCGCCTGGGTGCTCTATGAGCGCCTCGGCTGGCGCGCAGCGCGCATTCCTTTCGTCTGCGCCAGCGGCCCGCTCGGCGTGCGCCGGCTGGAGGACGGTCGGCTGGAGCTGGATTTTCCCGCCCGCTCGCTGCTTGCCACCGACGCCGGGCTCGCCGAAGCCGTCGCCGCCGCGCTCGGCGCGCAGCCGGTCGAGGTGCGCAGCTCCGACACCAACCTGTTCGCCGTCTTCGCCTGCGAAGCCGACATCCGTGCGCTGCGCCCGGACTTCGCGGCCCTCGCACGTCTGCCGAAGCAGGGCGTCATCGTCACCGCCCCCGGCGATCATGCCGACTTCGTCAGCCGCTATTTCGCCCCGGCCGCCGGCATCGACGAAGACCCGGTCACCGGCTCCGCCCACTGCGAGCTGACCCCGTACTGGGCCGCGCGGCTGGGCCGGGATCGCCTGCACGCGCAGCAGGTCTCGAAGCGCCACGGCGAACTGCAGGTATGTCTCGATGGCGCGCGCGTGCGCATCGCCGGCCATGCCGTGCCGTATCTCGAAGGGCGGATCACGCTGCCCGGAGACTGAGGCGGTTCAACGCGGCCGGCGCGGTTTCCGGTCCGTTGCGGACCGGCTGCCGGCCGGCATCGATCCGCAGGCTTTCCGGACCCCGAAACGCCACCGGCCGCGCAAGGCGCGGCCGGTGGGTTGTCCTG
>NZ_DAOLKE010000288.1:2816-4447 GCF_035331805.1 Plasticicumulans sp.
TCGGTGCTGAAAATCCGGTAGCTCATCTTGCTGTCTCCGAAGCAACGGTGCCGGCCACGATGACCGGCGCCGTGATCCAGATCATGGACAAGTTCGGGAAAAAGTAAAGTTTCCGGACATTCCGGCGGGGAATTGCCGGACTTGTCTGCTCTTTTCCGCGCTTCCGATGCGGTTTTGCCCCGATAACCCGCATTCTGATCCATTCCGGTGCCGGGCCGTCCGCAGATCGTGCGAATCCGGCGATGCCGGCTGCCCTGCCTGTGCAGGAATGGTGCGCGCGATGGCGCCGGCGCGATGCGGGATGCTGCGGGCGGGTGCAGATACGCCGCCGCGGCCTTGAAGTTTGCGATCCCGCCCATCAATCCTGCGCGCTTGCAGACACACCGCATGCGCTGACGGGCGAAGCCGGTGCCCGCATGAACAGGCGGCACACGCTTGCAGACGCAGCGCATGTCCTTGCAATCGCATCCTGCGCCGGGGCCGTCGAAACTCGCGTCCGGTCCGCCGAAGCCCGTGCCGTTGCCGCGCTGACTCGCGTCCTTGCAGATGAAGCCGGCATCCCTGTCGATACGACGCCCCGCTTTCCAGAGGAAGTTCGCGTTCTTGCAGATCAAGCTTGCCTGTTTCCAGACCAACTTCGCAGATTTCCATTCCAACCCTGCCAGGTGAGGATGGAAATGGTGCGGGCATGTCATGCATCGCACGATGTTGGTGCGGAAATGTGCAGATTTCCAGATGGATGTCGCGCATTTCCTGTTGAATGTTGCGAGTTTGCAACGGAAATGTGGGCATTTCCAGTTCGATCCTGCGCATTTCCAGTGGAAACGGGCATGGTTCGACTGGAAATGTACTCGCCAGAAAGCCGGATGTGCGGATTTGATGCAGATGTGCGCGAAGCTGGTGCGTTGGCAGGCGGGAGAAAAGCGGGCTGACGCGGCATGAAGAATCGATCCCGGCTGTCCGCAGCGACGCTGGCAGCCCTGCAGCGTTCATCGGGGAGGGGCTGGGGGACGGAGTGGAATCAGGGTATTGAAATGTCAGGGAAATGACGGCAACGAGGCCGCGGCCGCTCCGGCGCGGCCGCGGCCGGATGGCTGCGGTTTGATCCGGAAAACATGACGCGATCGTAATGCTGCACCGGCCGCCGGCGCGGCTGCGCGACTTGCAGGCCGATGACTTTCGACCATGCTGCCGGCAATGGAATTCGCAGCCCTGCGCGCTTCGGGGCAGCGGAGCACGACCGGCCGGAGCCGGCGACGGCATGGGAAGCGCACCGGAACTGGCAGGAGTCAGTCACCATGGCAGGAAACAGCTACAAAGACCGCGAAGACCAGATCGTCGCCGTGGGCGATGCCTGGAAACGCTATGCAGCCGACAAGACGCTGGCCGGTCTGACGCTGGAGCAATTCCAGCAGCGCGCCACCGAATGCCGACAGGCCCTGCGCCGCGTCGAAGACCTCGAAAACCAGCTCCTCGGCGCCCGCAACGAGCGCGAACGCCTGTTCAGGGAGATGAAGCAACTGATCATGTATATCAAGAACGCCGTCAGCGGCGACCCGAGCCTCGGCCCGGACAGCTCGATGTACGAGGCCATGGGCTACGTGCGCACGAGCGACCGCAAGAGCGGACTG
>NZ_DAOLKE010000289.1:0-4447 GCF_035331805.1 Plasticicumulans sp.
TGATCGCGACCGTCGCCAGCGCCGCGAGCGGCGAGCCGGCGACGGTGATCGCGACCAGATCGGCACCGGCGGCGCGGGCGCGCTGGGCGCTGCCGAGCAGTTCCGGCGAGCGGCCGGACTGCGAGATCGCGAGCACGGCGTCGCCGGGCTTCAGCAGCGCGGCCGACATCGCGTGCACGTGGGCGTCGCTGTAGGCGACCACCGGCACGCCGAGGCGGTAGAACTTCTGCTGCGCGTCGAGCGCCACGATACCCGAGGCGCCGTGACCGTAGCACTCGATGCGCCGCGCCGCCGCCAGCAGCCGCGTCGCCTGTTCGAGCGCGGCGGCGTCGATGGCCTGGCGCGTGCGCTGCAGCATCAGGATCGCGGCATCGAAGACCTTGGCGAGCACGACACCGGCGTCGTCACCGGCCTGCACGGCGCTGTGGCCGCTGCCGCCGCCGCTCGCGAGGCCCTGCGCCAGCCGCAGCTTGAAATCCGGCCAGCCGATGCAGCCGAGCGCGCGGCAGCAGCGGATCACGGTCGGTTCGCTGACGCCGGCGCGCGCGGCGAAGGCCGCGAGCGATTCGCGGATCGCCGCCTGCGGATCGCCGAGCACGAGATCGGCGACCTTGCGCTCGCAGCGGCTCAGGTGGTGTTTGAGGTCTTCGAGGCGTTCGAGCAGCAGCATCGGGGCCGGCCCAGCGGTTTACGGCGCCCAATACACCTGACAGACCGGCCTGTCATGACGCAGTGCGAGGCGCACCGGCAGCGCCTCGACCGGGCCGTCACCGAGGGCGGCATCGAGCACGCTGCGTTTGCCGTCGCCGGTGATGTGCAGGAACAGCGCCTGCGCATCGAACAGCGCCGCCGGCGTCAGCGACAGGCGCGCATGCGCCGCGCCACGCGGAGTGAGCGCGGCGACCGGGGCCGGGCTGACGATGGTGGCGGCGAGCTGCGGCGCGTCCGGGAACAGCGAGGCGGTGTGACCGTCATCGCCCATGCCGAGCACGACGGCATCGAAGGGGCGCGGCAGCGTCGCGAGCCGGGCAGCGACCTCGGCCAGGGCGGATTCGGGGTCGGCGTGTGCGGTCTTCAGCCCGACGATCCTTGCTGCGGCCGCCGGCGTGCCGGAGAGCGCCGAGACCAGCAGGCGCTCGTTGCTGGCCTCGTCCAGCACATCGACCCAGCGCTCGTCGGCGAGCGTCACCGCCACCTGCGACCAGTCGAGCGGTGCCTGCGCAAGTGCCCGCAGGAAGCCGAGCGGCGTGCGCCCGCCGGAGACGACGAGACTCGCCGCGCCGCGCCGTTCGAGGCCGGCCTGCAGCGCCGTGCCCACGGCGTCGGCGAGCGCATGGTCGAGCGCGTCCCGGTCGGGCCACTCGTGCAGCACGGCGGACGAGTCCAGCCGGGCGGCCATGATCAGTAATCCTCGTGCCACGAGAAGCCGTCGCGGCTGATCAGCGCCGTCGCGGCGGCCGGTCCCCAGGTGCCGGCGGTGTAGAGCTTCGGTGAATTCCCGCTCGCCACCCAGGCCTGCATGATCGGCTCGACCCACATCCACGCGGCTTCCTGTTCGTCGCGGCGCATGAACAGCGCCAGACGCCCGTGGATCACGTCGCCGAGCAGGCGCTCGTAGGCCTGCACCGGGCGCTGCTTGAAGGTCTCGGCGAAGCTCAGGTTCAGGCCGACCGGGCGCAGCTTCATGTCGTCGCCCGGAATCTTCGCCATCAGGTCGAGGCGCAGGCCCTCGTCGGGCTGCAGCCGGATCACCAGCCGGTTCGGCACGCCGCCGACGGTCGGGAACAGGTGCATCGGCATGTCGCGGAAGTACAGCGCGATCTCGGCGATGCCCTCGGGCATGCGCTTGCCGGTGCGCAGGTAGAACGGCGTGCCGGCCCAGCGCCAGTTGGTGATCTCGGCCTTCAGCGCGACGAAGGTCTCGGTCTGGCTGTCGGACGGGATGCCCGGCTCATCGAGGAAGGCCGACACCGCCTTGCCGTTGACGGCGCCGGCGCGGTACTGGCCGCGCACGCTGCGCGTCGCGACCTCGGCGCCGGTCAGCGGCCGCAGCGAGCGCAGGATGCGCAGCTTTTCATCGCGCACGGAATCGGCGTCCATGTTCGCCGGCGGCTCCATCGCGACGATGCACAGCAGCTGCAGCAGGTGGTTCTGGATCATGTCGCGCATCGCGCCGACGCCGTTGTAGAACTCGCCGCGGCCCTCGACGCCGAGCTGCTCGGCGACGGTGATCTGCACGTGGCTGATCCAGGTGCGCCGCCACAGCGGCTCGAACACCGAGTTGCCGAAGCGCAGCGCCATCATGTTCTGCACGGCTTCCTTACCGAGGTAATGGTCGATGCGGTAGATCTGGTGCTCCTCGAACACCTCGCCGACCGCGTCGTTGATCGCGCGCGCCGACTCCAGATCGCGCCCGAGCGGCTTTTCCAGCACCACGCGCGACTCGGGCGTCACCAGCCCGGCCTGGCCGAGGTTGCGGCAGATGTTCATGAACAGGTCCGGCGAGGTCGACAGATAAAAGACCCGCACCCGGCCGGTGTTTTCGCCGAGCACCATCGCCAGCCCCGAATAGTGGCCGGGGGCGTTGGCATCGACGCGGTGGAAGTCGAGGCGCTGCGCGAACTTCTCCCAGTCGCGCTCGTTGAAATGGCTGCCGAGGTGCGCAACCAGCGCCTCGCGCGCCAGATTCAGATAGGTGGCGCGATCCATCTCCGAGCGCGACACGGCGAGGATGCGGCCGTCGTCGCAGAGGCTGCCGGCGCGGTGGCGGTGATAGAGCGCCGGCAGCAGCTTGCGCATCGCCAGATCGCCGTTGCCGCCGAAGATCACCAGATCGAAGGGGGGAGTCACCTGCACGGTCGCCGCCTCGCATGGGCATCAGGGAACTGGAAGCGCCGGGAACTGTAGTTTGACTACAGGGCGAAGGAAAGCGCGCCCGCCGCTGCCGGCTGGCGGGACACTGGTCAAACCTGTTGATCGGATGGATGGATCGCTGTCGTTGCCGTCGATGCGCAGAGCGGCCGGAGCGTGCCGGTTTCGCATCGTCCGTAGTCCGGCTACATTCCGGACATTGCCCGTCGCGGAGGCCCGCCGATGAACCCCGATGCCCGCATCCAGGCCGTCACCGAGCGCATCCGCGCCCGCAGCCGCGACAGCCGCGCGGCCTACCTGGCCGAGATCGACGCCGCGCGCGGTCGCGGACCGCTGCGCCGCACGCTGTCGTGCACCAACCTCGCGCACGGCTTCGCTGCCTGTCCGGCCGGCGACAAGCTCGCGCTGCGCAGCGGCCCGCAGCCGAACATCGCCATCGTCTCGGCCTACAACGACCTGCTCTCGGCGCACCAGCCGCTCGAAGCCTATCCGGCCTGGATCAAGGAGGCCGCACGCGAGGCCGGCGCGGTCGCGCAGTTCGCCGGCGGCGTGCCGGCGATGTGCGACGGCGTCACGCAGGGGCAGGACGGCATGGAGCTGTCGCTGTTCTCGCGCGACACCATCGCGCTCGCCACCGCGGTGGCGCTGACGCACAACCTGTTCGACGCCACGCTCTGCCTCGGCGTCTGCGACAAGATCGTGCCGGGGCTGCTGATCGGCGCGCTGCGCTTCGGGCATCTGCCGACGATCTTCGTGCCCGGCGGGCCGATGGTCTCGGGCCTGTCGAACGACGCCAAGGCCGAGGTGCGCAAGCGCTTCGCGCAGGGCCTCGCCGGTCGTGACGAGCTGCTCGAAAGCGAATCGCAGAGCTACCACAGCCCCGGCACCTGCACCTTCTACGGCACCGCCAACAGCAACCAGATGCTGATGGAGATCATGGGCCTGCACCTGCCGGGCAGCGCCTTCGTCAACCCCGGCACGCCGCTGCGCGAGGCGCTGACGCGCGAAGCCGCACGCCGGGTCGCGCGCCTGACCGCGCTCGGCGACGAATACACGCCGATCGGCCACGTCATCGACGAGCGCGCCATCGTCAACGGCATCGTCGGCCTGCTCGCGACCGGCGGCTCGACCAACCACACGCTGCACCTGGTCGCGATCGCGCGCGCCGCCGGCATCCGCATCGACTGGAACGACTTCTCGGATCTCTCCGATGCCGTGCCGCTGCTCGCGCGCGTCTACCCGAACGGCAAGGCCGACGTGAACCACTTCCACGCCGCCGGCGGCATGGGCTTCCTGATCCGCGAACTGCTCGGAGCCGGCCTGCTGCACGGCGACGTGCTGACCGTCGCCGGACCGGGGCTTGCGCGCTATGCCGAGGAACCCTGGCTCGATGGCGACCGGCTCGCGTGGCGCGCTGCTCCGGCCGAAAGCGGTGATGACTCGGTGCTGCGCCCGGCCGCCGCGCCGTTTGCGGCCGATGGCGGCCTGAAGCTCCTGCACGGCAACCTCGGCCGCGCCGTCATCAAGACCTCGGCGGTCGCCGGGAAGCACCGCGTCATCGAGGCGCCGGCGCGGG
>NZ_DAOLKE010000290.1:0-2073 GCF_035331805.1 Plasticicumulans sp.
GCCTCGATGGTCGCGTTCAGCGCCAGCAGGTTGGTCTGCTCGGCGATGTCGTTGATGACGCGGCTGACCTGACCGATGCGCGCGCTGCTGTCGGTGAGCTGCGCGACCGTCGCCGCCGCGGCGTCGACGGCGCGCGTCGCGGTGCCGACGACGCTGACCGCCTCGTGCAGGTTGCGGGAAATCTCGTGCACCGCGGTCTCCAGTTCGGAGGTCGAGCCGGCGACGGTCTGCAGGCTCTCGTCGACCTCGCGCACGGCGAGCGCCAGCCGCTCGGCACGCGCCGCGGTGTTCTCGGCCGCCTGCAGGCGCAGCATCTGCTGGCGGTCACGCTCGGCGGCCGCCTCGATCTCGGCGAAGGCCGAGCGCAGCGTTGCGACCGCAGCATTCAGGGCCTCGGCCATCTGGCCGACCTCGTCGTGTACGGTGATCTGCATGTGCGCGTCGAGGTCGCGCCGCGCCACGCACTGCGCGAAGCCGAGCACGGTGCCGATGCGCTGCAGGATGCCGCGGCTCAGCCAGTTCATCATGCCGAACATCAGCAGTGCGACGACGATGAAGCCGCCGATCATCAGCCAGCGTTCGTTGGCGAGCTGCGCGTCGACATCGGCCGTGTAATGACCGTTGCCGATCACCCAGCCCCAGGGAGCGAACAGCTTCGCGTAACTGACCTTGTGCTCCGGCGTCTCCCGGCCCGGACGTTTCCAGTCGTATTCGACGAAGCCGGCGTGCTCGATACCCTTGACTGAGCCGGCCACGGCCTTCTGGAATTCGACGTACATGTCGCGGCCCAGAGGGTCGATCTGGCCTTTGAAGGTCTTGCCTATCTGCGCCGGGTTTGCGCCCTGGATCACGTAGATGCCGTCGCGATCGTAGGCGAAGAAGTAAGCATCCTCGTGCATGAGCGAATTGATCGCGGTGGCTGCCTGTGCCTGGGCAGCGGCCCGATCCATGCGCCCCGCCTGCTCCTCTGCGTGGTAGTGCTCCAGGATGCCGGCCGTGAGTTCGACCCGCTCGTGCAGGAGTTCTTCGAACTGGTCATACAGGCCGGCACGGGTGTGCAGGTACATCGTGGTCATCAGCAGCGCCAGTGTTGCAAGCAGCACGACGGTGGCGAATTTGAACTGCGAGCGCAGGGGCAGCTGGGTCATGGCGTCATCCCGGTTGGCATCGGTGCGGCCCCGGTGGCGGGGGAGCGCGGCATTGTTCGGGCGGGGAGCGGCCGTCTCAAGCCGTCGTCCGTCAAACACTGGTCAAAGGTACGTTGGCTTATCGGCACGCCAGCCCGGGGCTTCAGCAGCGGAAGCGGCCGAGCAGCGTTGTCTGGTCCTGCGCGAGTTTTGAAAGCTCGGTGGCGGCCTGTGCGGTGCTGGCCGCACCGGCGTGCAGGCTGCCGACCGTATCGGCCATGCGCTGCGCGGCGGCGTTGATCTCGCTGCCGCCCTGCGCGGCGCTGCTGACGCTGCGGCCGATCTCGGCGGTGGTCACGCTCTGCTGCTCGACGGCGGTCGCGATCATCGTCGAGATGTCGTTGACCTCCTCGATCGTGCGGCGGATCGCGTCGATGGCGTTGACGACGTGCTGCGTGTCGCTCTGGATGGCCTCGATGCGTCGCTCGATGTCGCCGGTGGCCTGCGCGGTGCCGCGGGCCAGATCCTTGACCTCGCTGGCCACGACGGCGAAGCCCTTGCCGGCCTCGCCGGCGCGTGCGGCCTCGATCGTCGCGTTCAGCGCCAGCAGGTTGGTCTGCTCGGCGATGCCGGCGATCGTGCGGCTGACCGAGCCGATCTCCTGGCTGCTGGCGGCGAGCTGCGCGACCAGCTTCGAGGCGTGATCAGCCGCCCCGCCGGCGCCGGCGGCAATCTCGACCGCCCGGTGGACGTTGCGCGAGATTTCATTGACGGCCGAGTTCATCTCGTCGGTCGAGGTCGAGACGGTCTGCAGGTTCAGGTCGACGGCGTGCGCGGCCTCGCGCAGCCGGTCGGCGCCGCTGGCGGTGGCGGCGGCCAGCTCGTTGAGCTGGTGGCTCACGTCGGTGAAGTCGTGCGCCGAACGCCCGAGTGCGCCGGCGTTGCG